>JAKQGD010000048.1 GCA_029573365.1 Bacteroidota bacterium
CCCTGGCGGCAGGTGCCAGCACCATCATGGCAGGGTCCCTTTTTGCAGGCACTGAAGAGGCTCCCGGAGAAACCATCCTTTTTGAAGGCCGGAAATTTAAAGTGTACAGAGGCATGGGTTCGCTCGGTGCCATGGAACTGGGCAGCAAAGACAGATACTTCCAGGATGTGGAAGACGACATCAAAAAACTGGTACCCGAAGGCATAGAAGGACGTGTACCTTTCAAGGGCACCGTATCGGAGGTGATGGTACAATACATAGGCGGTCTGAGGGCCGGTATGGGATATTGCGGTGCAGCCAATATCAAAGACCTCCAGAAAGCTAAAATGGTCCGCATGTCGGGTTCGGGCATCACAGAAAGCCATCCTCATAACATCACCATCACAAAGGAATCTCCCAATTACAGCAAAAAAGGGTAAAACCACAACCATTGTCCTAGTAAAAACCAAAAATTATTAAAAATTTAAAAATCACATTAGCCCCAAAAACCATGTGTTATAAAGTGATTGACAGGATTTTGGAAAATAAATAAAAAAAAGTTATATATTTAGAAACCAAATCCGTAGCTATTGTGTTAATCAATCAGTTGCAAGTTTACAGGTAAGTGTTGTATATTTGCGGCATCCAAAGACAGTAATCAAATATTCCCACATTTCATTTCTTTCTTTGGGCATTCATTGACACAGACATCATTTCGACTTTATTGTTTAGAGTTAAATGATTGAAAATATTGGTATCACACCGTAAGAAGTAGTTTTCTTATTTTGAGACCTTAGTCGAAAGAGCCCTCGTATCTAGTTACTTGGGCTCTTCGCATTTTAAGAGCCTCCTGCCGAATCCCCGCTCCAAATTCGGCATATTCATTATGGAAATTCAAACCTGACCGCCATTTTGTGTCAGACATCCCAACTGACATTGGCGGAAAGCCATTCATAAAAAGTTAAAAATAACAATACGAGGCTGCTTTGGCCATCCAAACAAATCAACAAAATATATTTTGTCTATCACCGGTTTAAACCTTTGTTTGACAATTTTGTCAATAAAGATGTACTCATTAATGTTGTAAAACCCTTAAATCTTAAACCATGCGAAACATAAGCCTCTTTTTAAGTCTCCTGTTTGCCGTCTGGCTCCCTCTAAGGGCTCAGTCAGGGATGGAAGCCGATTCCACAGGACTGCCCGGTGACCATTTCAGCCTCGAAGGGGCACTCGACCTCTTCCAGAAAGCAGAGAATCCTGAGGAGTTTGAAAAGCTTCTCAACAGTGAAGACAGCAGGGTCAACAACCTTGACCTCAACGATGATGGCGAAATCGATTATATCAGGGTCATAGAAACCCAGGACAAAGACATAAAGATATTTGTGCTGCAAGTCCCCGTTTCCGAAAAAGAAAGTCAGGACATTGCTGTCATAGAGCTCGAGAAGACCGGTAAGGACGAGGCTGTGTTACAGATTGTTGGCAATGAGGACATCTATGGTGACGAAAAAATTGTAGAGCCCTCTGATGGTTCTGACGACGAAGAAATGGAAGATGAGGACCGCGGTCCGGCCCCATATTACAAAAACAACAGTGCCGCCATCGTGGTCAATGTATGGGGATGGCCATGTGTCAGATACGTGTACGCCCCCGGATACAGGCCGTGGATTTCGCCATGGCGATGGAGATATTATCCTGTATGGTGGAGGCCCTGGAGGCCCCTCGGATGGGCTGTCTGGCATCCGTTCAGGGTAGGACATTACAGGCCCGGCATACGTGTGGTACATACACACAGAGTAGTACATGCCCACAGAGTGTACAAGCCCGTCAGGGTGTCATCAACCACAGTGAGGACCAGGACTACTGTCGCCCGCAACAATTACAAAGTGACCCGCACCAAAACCAAAGTTACCGGTCCGAGGGGCAATTCGGTAACCAAAAAATCCACAACCGTAAAAGGCCGCAACGGCAACGTTAAAGCCAAAAGGACCACAGTCAAAAAGAGCAGAAGGGGCTAAAACTCCTCGGCTCTGCCTTATTTGATATCTGCCATAACATTACGAATGACCTGGGTGACCTTAGCGTCCTCAGTAAGGAAACCGTCATGTCCCAGATTAGAATGTATCACATCCAGCCTGGAATTTGGGATATATCGGTGTATCAGCTCCTGTTCCGTCAGCGGAAAAAGTATGTCGGTCTCTATCCCCAGTACTGTTGTTCTCGCCCTTACCTTTGACAAGGCGACTTCCACGCCGCCCCTGTTTCTGCCTACATTGTGGCTGTCCATGGCTTTGGACAATACCCAATACGAAAATGCATTGAACCTCTGGACTAGTTTTTCGCCCTGGTATTTTTGATATGAAAGCACCCTGAAGCCATCAATTTTATCATCGGCGTCTGCCTGCGTCGTATTATACCCTTGTGGCGACCTATATGACAGAAGTGCCACTGACCTGGCAGCAAGCATACCTGCCAGGCCTGCATCAGCCCTGTCTTCCCTCCATGTAGCATCCGCTGCTATGGCTAGCCTCTGACTTTCGTTAAAGGCAATGCCCCACGGAGAATGCCTTGCATTTGTGGCTATGAGCAACTGATAATCAAAAACTTCAGGGGCAAGGACCGACCATTCAAGAGCCTGTTGGCCGCCGAGGGAAGCTCCGGCAAGAAGCCTCACCTTGCTGATACCGAGGTACTGCCGCAGCAGATCAAAACTCCCGGCAATATCCCTGATGGTGATGAGCGGAAAACTATGGT
>JAKQGD010000078.1 GCA_029573365.1 Bacteroidota bacterium
ATCGGCATTTCCTGTATTCAGATATGGGGCCCGCGAACTTCCATTTTCTTCATTGTTGTACAGCTCACTTTCTGCTGCCATGATTCCTGTGATAATTAATACCGGTGTGTCACAATCGGGGCTGAAAGCTCGTGCCACCAGGCTTATGCATATACTATTTCCTGCCTCCATCCTGCTTATGGTATTGAGTCCGTTTGTTTTTGAAAATCTGTACAACAAAACATTTAGAGAGTCAGCTTTTATTTTCAATGTCTACCTCCTGATACTTACGAGCCGCGTTTTACTGCCACAGGCGATCAACTTTGCCTATCACCAGCATATGGTGGTACTGTGGTCGGCAGTTGCTGAAGTTGCCGCCAATATTCTTTTGTCCTACTGGTGGATGCATGTTTTTGGAATTTATGGTTTGGTGATTGCCACAGTTGTAGCGTATTTTGTGCAAAAAGCCATCCTCATATTTTACAATAAAAAATACAATTCCATACCTCTTGGAGCTTATGTTGATGTTCGATATTATTTGTTTTACTGTGCCATTGCTGTTAGTACCGTGGTGGGCGTGCATCATTTCCTTTTATGACCATCACTAACGCGTACCAATCACTCTCCTCTGTTCTGGAACCAATGTATGGTGCAAGAGAAGGCAATATCATGGCCAGATATCTTGTAGAAGACCTTTTTAGCAGACAGTTTTATTCTGAGGACCAATTGTCAGAAGACGAAGTTTCTCGCCTTGACGATGCCCTCCGCCGGTTAAAACTCTATGAACCCTGGCAATATGTGGGTGGTATTGCAGACTTTTATGGCCTGCGGTTCAGAGTAGATCCATCGGTACTTATTCCAAGGCCTGAGACAGAAGAACTTGTCTACAAGGCATTGTCTGATATCCACTCGCATTCTCTCAAATCTGTTTTGGATATTGGTACCGGTTCGGGCATCATCGGTGTTACCGTCAAAGTTAAAGCACCGGAAGTCTCAGTATTTGCCGTAGATATATCCACTGCGGCCTTGGCCGTTGCCAGGAAAAATGCACAGGCGTTACAAACAGAATTAGAGTTTGTTTGTGCTGATTTTCTGGATGAATCACGATGGTTCCTCCTGCCCAAGGTCGATCTGGTGGTTTCCAACCCGCCATACATAGATGCCACCGAAATGAAAGACATGGATGCCAATGTACTGGATTTCGAACCACATCTGGCACTGTTTACCCGCACGCACCCTTTGGAATTTTATAAAGCCATAGCCACATTTGTCATTGCACACCAAACCTCAGGCTGCAGAATCCTGGTGGAAATCAGTGAATTTCGAGGCGAAGAAGTAATGGAAGTTTTTGCTGATTTGGGATTGACAGAGATACATATCTTTAGTGACCTGCAGGGCAAAGACCGTATTGTTTCGGCTGTCAGGCCTTGAATTGGTTACAGATATTCCTCCTCAGATTTCAGGGGCTGGTGATATACATTCCACAAATCATAAAACTGGTGAACAGCACTGTTGCTATAGTTGCACACCGAGTTAAAGAGAAATACAATTCCTAAATCCAGGTTGGGGTCAAAGGCAATTTCTGTTCTGAATCCATTGACCATGCCACCATGATATATTACGTGGTTTTGTTGAGTGCGGATGATTCGCCATCCCAGGCCATAATGACTGTCAGAAAAGCCGGGCCAGTGGTTAAAATATTTGTCGTCGTGGGTAGTGCTGACATAGGGAGAAAATGCAATGTTTCGTGCGGTCGGCGAGATCACATCCGGCCTGTATCCCATCACAGCATTGAGCCAGATTTTCATGTCTGTGAGTGGTGCATTTATGCCACCCGCAGAGACCACATTGTAATAGTGCGGCTGCAGATTTATAGGTACAAATCCACCCTTGCCGTATTTATGGCCGTGGCACACATTGTTTTCGCCGGTCATTCCCTCCAGTGTGTAAGACGTCCTGCACATGCCCAATGGCGAAAGCAGGTAAAAATCCAGGGCTGACGTGTAGGTCATGCCTGTGGCTTCTTCGATTACTTTTTCTATGAGGCCAAATGTGGCGTTTTGGTATGCATACGCTTTTCCTGTGGAGTCCCGGGGGGTAAGCCTGTTGAGGTATCTGAGTATGGTTTCCATGTCAGCGTTTTCATCCACAAGATTGGAGTAGGCGTGCTCTGTCAATCCAGAAGAGTGCGACATAATATGACGTATCCTCAGGGTTTTATCTTTATTTTTGGCTCTTATTTGAAGGTCAGGGATGTACATAGATACCGGGTCTTCTAGTGAGATGATTTTTAACTCAGCTAGCTTTGCAGCGAGGATGCCTGCAAAACCCTTGGACACCGACCCCAGCCTGAAAAGCGTGTTGGAATCTATCATCTCCGGAGAGTACCGCGAGCGTTTGCCATACTGCTTTTCGAAAATAACCTGCGTGCCCTTCATAACCAGGACTGCTAAACCGGGACAATCATACTGGTCTATATTGTGCTGAATCTGTTCGTCAAAAAGTCTGTTGAAAGCTGTATCCACCAATGATTTAGGGGGCTGTAGCCCAATGGGAACAAAGGCAACCGGTTCTGCCCGGTGGCATGAATTGTACAGCAGTACAGCCACAAGCATGGTTGTAAAAAATAGGAATCTGTCTGCTGTTGCACGTTTTTGCCCGTTCATTGAGATCTTTAGCGGTATAAAATTAAGGCGAAGTTAATGTTAAATATTGAAAAACAAATAATTAGACTTAAATAAATATTAATATATGTCTTTAATTGGATTTGGGGTCCTTGAAAAAGAGTCCAAAAATAATCAAACTTTTTAAATTTGCTTTCCAGTCTATAATAAAATGATGCCCATTTGTTGGCCCGCAAAATTATTGTACAATTAAACCTAAAAACATACCTGTTTTAATGAGTCTGTGACAAACTACTTTTACATTTACAATTTAATCAAAGACTTTTGGACCATCTAAGCGACATCAGAATCAACTTTGACCAGGGGCAGGTGCTCATCCTCAATATTTGTCTGGGTATCCTTATGTTTGGTGTGGCCCTGGACCTGAAGAGTTCGGATTTCGGCTATCTTTTTAAAAGCCGCAAGGCTGTCTTGACCGGGCTTTTTTCGCAGCTCGTACTCTTACCTGTCATAACAGTTTTACTTGCTTTGTTCTTAAGGCCGGCAGCGTCACTTATGCTGGGTATGATGCTGATAGCGGCATGCCCCGGCGGCAATGTATCCAACTACGCAGTGCATCTTGCCAGAGCCAATACTGCTCTTTCAGTGGTACTTACCACCATATCTACACTTGCTTGCTCATTTACTACACCGCTGATATTTTCGGCGGGAGCCGCGGCAATGGGCAATGAGGCTTTGGCAGATTTCCGGATCAGTTTTTTGGCCATGGCAGCCACCATAGTAAAACTCCTTCTGGTGCCGCTGGCTGCAGGGTTTTTATTGAATAAATATTGGCCATCAATGGCAGATAATATCCGGAAACCTGTCAAAATCATCAGTTTTTTGATTTTTATCGGATTTGTGGTTTTTGCACTGGCCGGCAACTTTCAAAATCTCAGAAACCACCTGGACGAAGTGTTTTTTATTGTTTTAATACACAATGGTCTGGCTTTGCTTTCGGGATACCTATTTTCCTCCAGAGTCATGAAACTCAACGAAAGCGATGCCTTCGCCATAGCCATAGAAACCGGAATCCAGAATTCAGGCCTGGCTTTGGTCCTTGTGTTTAATTTTTTTGGCGGCGAAGGGGGCATGGCTTTGAT
>JAKQGD010000088.1 GCA_029573365.1 Bacteroidota bacterium
GGGCATCCTTGGCACCATCGTGCTCCCCGCCTCTCATAAATCCTGCATTGTCTAACCAGGCAAGGGCCCTGTTTGAGGCGTCAAATTCCACCGGAAGGGTTACCAGACTAAACAGGGCAGTAACGCCGAATGTAGCCACCAGGATCATCATAAGAAGATTGCCGCCAAGACCCATTCCCATGCCAAACACTGTGGCCATAAACAGGAATTGCTGTATGTTGGCACTAAATTGTACGACTGGTACCAGCCTGGATCTTAAAGTAAGCATACTGTAAGCAGTGTTGTGCTGTACAGCGTGTCCGCATTCGTGAGCTGCTACAGCTGCTGCTGCTATAGACCTGCCGCTGTACACCTCGGGGCTGAGAGCTACAGTCTTGTTTGCGGGATTGTAGTGGTCTGATAGAAAACCTTGTCCCATTACGATCTGTACATCTCTGATACCGTAATGCTGGAGCATTTTTTCTGCTACTTCCTTACCTGAAAGACCGCTGCTGAGTCCGATCCTGCTGTAATGTGCAAATTTTGATTTTAGACGGTTGCCTACGACCATGCCTATGACGGTAAATATGCCCAGAACAACCCAATAACCAAGTCCTACCATAATGATTTAAAAGTTTTAATTTTTTTTTGTGTTACAGAATAAATGTTAATCGTACCTAAGCCGTTGGAGTCAGTTTATGATCTCAAATCCGGTATAGGGTCTCAGTGCCGCAGGTATCTTTATACCCTCCGGGGTCTGATGATTTTCGAGCAGGGTGGCTACAATCCTTGCCAAAGCCAAGGCACTCCCGTTGAGTGTATGTGCCAGACGGGTTTTGCCGTCATCGTCCCTGAACCTCAGTTTCATCCTGTTGGACTGAAAAGTCTCGAAGTTCGATACTGAACTCACCTCGAGCCACCTTCCCTGAGCTGCCGAAAAAGTCTCAAAATCAAACGTCAATGCTGAATTGAAACTCATATCACCGCCACATAAACGCAGGATCCTGTATGGAAGTTCCAGGTCTGCAAGCAAAGTTTCGACATGTGCCACCATCTCCATCAAAGAGTCATATGACCTGTCCGGGTGTTCGAGCCTGACTATTTCTACCTTGTCAAACTGATGCAATCTGTTGAGGCCTTTGACATCGGCACCGTATGAGCCTGCCTCCCTCCTGAAACAAGGTGTGTAGCCTGTAAGCAGGATGGGAAAATCGGACTGCTTCAGTATGGT
>JAKQGD010000101.1 GCA_029573365.1 Bacteroidota bacterium
GATTATCTGGATGATGTCAGTGGCACTTATGTAAATTATGACGAAATGGTTGCTGCAGGCAACCCGTTGGGTGCTGCTTTGTCAAATAGAATGGGCGAATACCTGGGAAGCGACCCTGTAAGAGTGGCCACAGGTACTGCAAGGGGCAAACCTGAAAAGAACGACTGGTATACCTTTTTTGGATTTTATGTCAAAGTAAAACTTGGCAAGGCATTCGTTCCCACATACCATGCACCTGATGACTCGGATGTGTCACCTGACATGTTGATCCAGCGTTTGCCTTGATTTTTTGGATCCTACACGGTTGGCAGATATTTAAATGTCGGCATAATGGCTGATAAGTCTGTTGTACATTTCGTTTTTACTTAGAATTTCCCTGTTGCCGATTAGGATAATTTGTTCTCTTGCACGGGTGATGGCTACGTTCATTTTGCGGTCAGTGCCTTCATTTGAAAGGGATACCAGACTGTCCAGTTGATTTAATCTGTTGACACAGAAAGAAATGATAATCACATCTCTTGCTCCTCCCTGATACCTCTCCACTGTATCCACTGTGATGCGGTTGCGTACCTCCTCCGGAAGACTTTCGAATTTTTGCCTGATCAATGCTATCTGGGCACGATAGGGGGTAATGATGCCTATTGAGTCATTTCTCAGCGTAAGGTTGTTTTTATTGTAAATTTCTACCAATGCCTCCACAGTGGCAAGACATTGCTCGGCTTCGTATCTGTTGGTTTTCCAGTTAAGTTCATGATCCTCAGGTGTAGAAACGAATACTTTTCGGCCCCCAAGCCATGCATGATTTTTATCCAGCTGACTGTACAATTTTTTTGCTTGCTGCCTTTCTGAATTTTGGATGACGTGCAGCTTGGATTCGTAATAATACTGGTTTGGAAACTCCATCAGATCCTTATGCATCCTGCCCTGATGACCGAGGATGCCATAAGCATGGTGCCAGTTCATCTGCCGGATATGGAGATACAGACGTTCGAACAGAGAAGTACAGGTATTTTTAAATCCGAGGGCCTGTAGACCGGGATCGCTGATGGCTGCATCAGGTATGGA
>JAKQGD010000116.1 GCA_029573365.1 Bacteroidota bacterium
TGAGGAGTGGCACGAAGGCAAGTGTTCAGGACCCTTATTCGTTCAGGTGTGTGCCTCAGGTGCATGGAGCGTCATGGACAGCCATCAACCATGCCGGTGAGGTGATTGACGTAGAGATCAACTCTGTCACCGACAACCCCAATGTTTTTGATGCAGATGACAAGGTGCTCAGTGGTGGCAATTTTCATGCACAGCCCCTGGCTCTTATTCTTGACTATATGGCACTTGCCCTGGCAGAACTAGGCAATATTTCAGAACGAAGGGTTTATCAGCTTATAAACGGCGACCAGGGATTGCCGGCCTACCTGATCAAGAATCCCGGGCTTGACTCCGGTTTTATGATCGCACAATACACCGCAGCATCTATCGTAAGCCAGAACAAACAGTATTGTACCCCTGCCTCGGTAGATTCTATAGTTTCGTCCAAAGGGCAGGAGGACCATGTCTCTATGGCCGCCAATGCTGCAACAAAGCTGGCCCGTGTCCTTAAAAATGTAAAGTCATTGCTGGCGATTGAGCTGCTGACAGCTGCACAGGCCATGGAATACAGACGGCCTGCCAGGTCTTCACACCTGCTTGAAGACATGGTGACTGCTGTAAGAAAAAACATACCTTTTTTGGAGTCGGACAGGCTGATGCACGACGATATGGTCACAGCCGTCAATATAATCGAATCATGGATACGGGATCAAAGTATCTGATAACAATCCTGATTATTTTTATACTATCACCTATGGCCCTGGGCCAGCGTGCATCTGTAGGTATAGCCGCAGGACCGGCCAGAATTATCAGACATACACCTAAGATCAGATTTGAAATACCTGCCGGCACCTTGTTTATGACAGGCCAATACACTTTTGCAGGAAAAGAAGAAGGATGGCGAAAATACTGGAAATATCCTGAGGTCAGCGTTACAGCTATTTATACTGATTTTGGCAATAAGACTTTGCTCGGAGAAGCATTCGGAGTTTTACCAACCATAAAGTTTAATCTTGCTAAACTGGGGGGTATAAATGCGGGATTCAGAGCAGGGACAGGACTTGTTTATGTAACCCGCACATTTGACAAAATTGGCAATCCAAACAACAACGTCATTAGCTCCAATGTCAACAATGTCACACAATTCAGCCTTGAAATCCAGAAAAACATCGGTCTACGCCTTGCGGCGAATGTGGCAGGCCATCTGACCCATTACTCCAACGCCCGAACAGTAAGTCCCAATCTAGGCATCAATAACATAGGTCTTCTGGCAGGCCTTACCTACAGATTTTTGGATATAACACAGGAAAGTCACGGTATGGATGATACAATTGTCCGGCCGGCAACAAAAAAATGGGGTGGAGACCTGCTGGTGGGTTATGGCATTTCTGAATATAGTCAGGAAGGAGGCCCAAAGTTTGGAGCCTGGTACGTCAATCTCGGAGCAAGGTACAGCATATCTCAGTACCTGAGGCTTAACCTGGGTCTGGAATATGAGTATAACGAGAGCATTTTCCAGTTTTATTACCAGGACTTTATAGACAGAGCTACGGCACAAAAAAAAGCTACAAAAACGGCCATTTACGGAGCAGCAGACCTTGTTTTTGGCAGGGTTTTCACTAGAATACAGACCGGATTCTATCTTCCGTTTCCTGCGGAGTCCGAAAAAACCCTCCCTATGAATATAAGATTGGCAGTAAACTATAAAATACTCAGAGGAACACCGATTTTCAGTCCTTACATCGGTGTAGCTCTTAAATCTCACCTGGAGACAGCACAGTATCTCGGTTTTGTAGCAGGAGTGGGCTTCTGATGCGGTCGTTGTAGTCCGATTGGCAGAAAAGTGCTAAATTTGTGACACCTAACACCTGACCAAAATGACAGAAGCACAACCTTATTCGCCGAAAAATAAGATAAGGATTGTCACTGCAGGGTCCCTTTTTGATGGCCATGATGCAGCCATCAACATAATGAGGAGGATCATGCAGCGTTCCGGAGCCGAGATTATCCATCTTGGCCACAATCGCTCGGCAATGGAAATTGTAGAAACCGCCATCCAGGAAGATGTTCAGGGCATTGCCATCACGTCCTATCAGGGAGGGCACAACGAGTTTTTCCGCTACATATTTGACCTTCTGAAAGAAAAAGGAAGTGGCCATATTAAGATCTTTGGTGGAGGAGGCGGCACCATACTTCCTGGCGAGATCAAAGATTTGCAGAACTATGGTATTACCAGAATATATTCTCCCGATGACGGTCGCAGCATGGGTCTGCAGGGCATGATAAACGACCTGTTGCAAAAGTGTGATTATCCTTTGGGAGATCACCTTAACGGTGAATTGGCCGGAGTCAGCGTTCAGGATATAAATTCCATAGCCAGAGTTATTTCTTCGCTTGAAAACTTTCCGGAAAGTGGAAACGAGGCTGTACAAAAACTCAAAAAACCTCTGGCACCCGTGCCGGTACTGGGAATCACCGGAACAGGTGGTGCAGGCAAGTCGAGCATGATTGATGAAATTGTCAGGAGGTTTCTGCTTGATTTTAAGGATAAGAAAATCGCCATTGTTTCTGTAGATCCGTCCAAGCGTAAATCAGGAGGGGCTCTTCTGGGCGACAGGATACGCATGAATGCTATCAGCAATAAGAGAGTGTACATGAGGTCTCTGGCCACAAGACAGTCCAACCTCGCCCTTTCTAAATATGTGCAGGAAACCCTTGATGTGCTTAAAGCCGCCAGTTACGACCTCATCATACTGGAAACCTCAGGTATAGGACAATCAGATACAGAAATAGTAGACCACTCTGATGTTTCTTTGTACATCATGACCCCTGAATATGGTGCAGCCAGCCAGTTGGAAAAGATAGATATGCTCGATTTTGCAGACATTATCGCCATCAACAAATTTGATAAAAAAGGAGCCCCGGATGCCCTCAGAGATGTGAGAAAACAATATCAGAGAAACCACAACCTCTGGGATGCAGATCCGGAAGAATTACCGGTTTTTGGCACCATAGCCTCACAATTTAACGACCCAGGTACAAATACACTTTATCGTCATATAATCAACACACTCAAACAAAAGACAGGGGCTCCTTTAGAGTCTACGATTGACCTGCCTTTTGGTGAAAGCGAAAAAATATACATTATACCACCCTCCCGGGTTCGTTATCTTGCCGAGATCTCAGAAAACAACCGTGATTACGATAAAAAATCAGAACATCAGAGTCGTTTGGCTAGAAATGCCTGGAGTCTCCGCAATGCTGCTCATCTGGTCGAAGGGCAGGAGGTAAAATCCGCCATTGATCAGGCATATCAAAAGACATGGGAGGACATCACCGGCGAAAACAAGAGAATTCTGGAGAGCTGGGAGGAGAAAAAGAAAAAATATGCCTCAGACGAATTTGTCTACAAGGTGAGGGATAAGGACGTCAGGGTGGTGCCGTTTACAAAGTCGCTTTCTCATACAAGGATACCTAAGGTGTGCCTGCCTGCTTACTGTGACTGGGGTGACATACTGCGGTGGAACCATCAGGAAAATGTGCCCGGAGAATTTCCGTATACTGCTGGTGTATTTCCGTTTAAGAGGGAGGGTGAGGACCCTACACGCATGTTTGCCGGAGAAGGCGGCCCGGAAAGGACAAACAAAAGATTCCACTACGTATCTATGGATATGCCTGCCAGAAGGCTCTCCACCGCTTTTGATTCTGTAACCCTATATGGCGAGGACCCTGACCACAGGCCGGACATTTACGGCAAAATAGGCAACTCAGGAGTAAGTGTCTGCTGCCTGGATGATGCCAAAATCCTGTATTCCGGTTTTGACCTTTGTAACCCTGCCACATCGGTGTCCATGACCATAAATGGTCCTGCAGCAACGATATGTGCGTTTTTTATGAATGCCGCCATCGACCAGCAATGCGAACTTTATATCCATGAGCACGGACTCACACACCTGGTAGAAGAAAAACTCCGGGCCAAATATGATACTACCGGAAGGCAGCGGCCACAGTATAAGGAAAAACTTCCGGAAGGAAACAACGGCCTGGGTACCTTGTTGCTCGGCATTACAGGCGACGAAGTGCTTCCTGCTGACATCTACGAAGGCTTAAAAAAGAAGGCTCTCTCAGCAGTTAGGGGTACAGTTCAGGCCGACATACTAAAGGAGGATCAGGCTCAAAATACATGCATATTTAGTACGGAATTTTCGCTAAGGCTTATGGGCGATGTTCAGTCATATTTTATCAGGCATGATGTCAGAAACTTCTACTCGGTGTCCATCTCAGGATATCACATCGCTGAAGCAGGGGCTAATCCCATTTCGCAGCTTGCTTTTACATTGTCTAATGGCTTTACATTCGTGGAATACTACCTCAGCAGGGGTATGCATATCGATGATTTCGCTCCCAATCTTTCCTTTTTCTTTTCCAATGGGGTGGATCCGGAATACAGTGTCATTGGCAGGGTAGCCAGAAGGATATGGGCCAAGGCCATGAGACATAAATATGGAGGCAATGCCCGGTCACAGATGCTTAAATACCACATACAGACTTCCGGCAGGTCACTGCATGCCCAGGAAATCGCCTTCAATGACATCCGAACTACCCTTCAGGCACTTTATGCCATATACGACAACTGCAACTCGCTCCATACCAACGCCTATGATGAGGCCATCACCACACCAACAGAGGAGAGTGTAAGGCGGGCTATGGCCATACAGCTTATCATCAATAAAGAACTGGGGCTGGCCAGAAATGAAAATCCCTTGCAAGGGTCATTTATTATCGAAGAGCTGACGGACCTGGTTGAAGAAGCCGTATTGTCAGAATTCGAACGATTGTCAGAACGTGGAGGCGTGCTGGGTGCCATGGAAACCATGTATCAGCGAAGCAAAATACAGGAGGAGTCGCTGTATTATGAAACTCTTAAACACACTGGCGAGCTGCCCATAATCGGTGTGAACACGTTCCTGTCCCGGGAAGGGTCACCAACCATCATCCCTGCGGAGGTCATTCGTGCCACAGAAGAAGAAAAGCAGGCCCAGATCACCACAGTTGAAAACCTCAGAAAACTTAACGTTCAAAAAAGTGTGGATGCACTGCATAAACTTCAGAAAACAGCCATAGCCAATGGCAACCTGTTTGAGGAGCTGATGGAGACGGTAAAGGTCTGTTCTTTGGGCCAGATTACCAACGCACTTTATGAGGTAGGCGGGAAATACAGAAGGAATATGTAATAAAAAACAGCCGCCGGCGGACAGAAAATCTGTATAACTGCGATCAAAAGTTAATAATGTAACCTGTCAGACCGGACGGCTGAATTCCTGGGTTTATAATCTTGTGCCTATAAGTTTGAACCGTTCCTTTCCTCCGCCATAATCCACAGTGTAGGACAACTCTACAGTACCGTCATGGTAAAATCCGTCACCACTGATTCGTATTCCTCCCCCTACATCCTGGGCAGGAATGTCTATTTCCATGACACTTTGATCCTGATTGTCAATGTCTGCCCGTACTATAAACCACTCAAAACCGTCAAAAGGAGCTTCTATAAGTATGTTATCACCTCTGTCAGTAGATACAATCAGGTCAAAAGGACCTGCAACTCCAAGTACATGGGCTCTGTACACCCCTACAACAGGATATATCCGCTCATCTATGTCATCACACGATGAAAGAAGAGCAATCGGCAACAATAGTATGTAAAAAATACCTTTCATATACAGACTTTTGTATAAAACCATTTGCAGCTCACAAATGTAAAGGCAGGGTGGCCGGTTTATTGTTTTTTTAACTCAGTGTTAATCTGCTCTTAACGCCACAATTTTTATCGGCAACCGTCTAATGGATTCAAATTATTATATTGTACCAATGACTATAAATCTGAAATATTAGTTTTTAAATAAAATTTTATGTCAAATATACTTATGCAATGAATAAAGATATGCTATATTTGTTTTTTTAACCAAAACAACATTATTATGAGCTATTTACCATTGATCATTTCACTACTTAGTGGTGCTGCCGGCGGCAACTTGGCCGGAAAACTTATGCCTAAGTCTTCTCTTGGCACTATGGGCAATTCCATTCTTGGTATTCTAGGCGGCGGACTGGGAAGTCAGGTGCTGGGTATGTTGGGAGCCGCTCCTGCTGAGGGTATGGACCTTATGGGCATAATCGGCTCTATCGCCAGTGGTGGAGTAGGAGGAGGAGTCCTGATGGCCATAATTGGAGTCATAAAGGGCATGATGGGTAACAAATAATACCATTTTGCATAAATGGAGTAAAATCAGAGGCCGTAATCTCTTGTGGGTTACGGCCTTGTTTTTTTCAATTTATTTATTTAAGTCCGCATAGAAGATTAAAAGAGTTTAGTTTTGAATCTGTATACAGAGGCCTATACCATTGTCTTCTACCATTATTTGACAGGTATCCTTTGACGTATACAGTTCTATCACGATTTTTCCGATGTGATCAGGGTCTTTTATTTTTAATGCTTCAATAGCGTCCACGGAATTTTGAAGAAGCTCACGGATAAAAACCTGCTCGCTGCTGTATAAATGATTGGCAAGAACATCCAATACCCCCTTTAAGTTAACCTGAAAATTATGCGACTCATTATATGCTTCCATAACATGTAAAAATTAAAATTTCAAGTTTATAGTTTTTTCTTTCATAGATAATGTCAGTAAAAATACGTCTTTATGTAGTCAATGATGCTCACTCTTTGTATCCAGATATATATGGCTAACACAGCCAGTAAAAACCAGGTAACTACTTTAAATTTCCGAAAAAACATCCGGACCCAATCTTTCCGTGTTCGGTAAGTTTTTCTTTTAATGTAAGCCATCTATCAAAATGGCAGATCGTCAAAATCTGTGGGCAGGCCGCTGTTAAAATCGGGAGCGTCAGCTGGAGGAGGCAGAGGTTCAGAACCTCCTTTTGGCGGCTGATGAGATGTTGCCTGACCTCCGGTTTCGACCCTCCATGCATTGAGGTTGGTAAAATATTTACCTTGCCATTCCCTGCCACGCAGGTCAAAACTGACCTTTACAGCATCACCTTCGTTGTATTTGTCGATGACAGAACATTTGTCCTGGGTAAGCTGGAACTTAACATACTGCGGAAAATTGCCCTCAGTGAGCACCACAAATTCCCTGGTCTGAAAGG
>JAKQGD010000133.1 GCA_029573365.1 Bacteroidota bacterium
CTGTCCCCTAATGCCAGGGTAGGGCATAATGTCATGTAATAAACAAGGAAGGTGATGAAAAACAGACCTAAGGCAATACATACATCCATGTTGTCAAAGTGCTTCAGAATGGATAGTTTCTGACAAGTATAAACACGAGGCGGGACTTTCTCTCTGCGCATGATCACACTGCCTTTCGGATAATTCTGGTTTGCTTTGGTCCTTGAGCCAATAAGGCTGCGCCATAAGCTGGAACGATTTGCGGGTCAACGGGAAAGGTGATTAAAGTATATGTCAGCATTTCTTCCAGTTTCTGCTTATAGGCAGAAATCCTGGACATTCCGCCCACCAGGGCTATTTTTTGCGCATCAGTGGATTTGGACAGCAATGTACGAGTTTTGGAGGCCATGGTGGTGATAAGTCCGGATACAATGTCCGGGACTTTCTGTCCTGTGTTTAACTGAGAGATAATTTCACTTTCCTGAAACACTGCACAATTATTGACTGGAAAAACGGGTGTTGTGGATTCCAAAACCACCTCGGACATGGATTCAAGTGGTAATTGAATGTGTTTTGCCACCATTTCCAGAAATTTACCACTGCCTGCAGCACACTTTTCATTGGTGACTGTATCCTGATAAAAGCCGTTGCTGTCAATGGAGGTGACCTGAATAAATAATGCACCAGCGTCAATCACAGTATGGACGCTTGGATCAATCGTTTGAGCCGCTCTGGCCACACAGGGGCCTTCCGGTAAATGATAAGCCGCTTTCGAGACAAATTCTCCCCCATAACCTGTAGCAATCAGTTTTTTGATATGTCGGGAGGAAAGGCCTGTCTTATCCAAGGCAAGATGAAGAGATTTCCTGGTCAGTTTTTTCATCTGAAAGTCCAATTCCATGATGGAATAACCAAGAATTTTGTCATCGTCGATCACGCATGCCTTCACAAATCGTGTTCCTACATCAATGCCTGCTGTTATCATAGAGATGAACCTGTTTCTTTTGACTTTTGGTATTCCAGACTGGCAAAAACAGCAGCCCCGATAGCGCCTGCCAGTTGTGGGTCTTCAGATAGGCTTGTTAACTTCATCTGAAGATATTCCTCCAGTCTTGTCACCACCCCATGGTTTTTGGAAACACCACCTGTAATACAGAGTTCTGGTTTTATCCTGACAAATCGTGACATGGAAAGAAGACGTCTGGCCACCGCATCATTA
>JAKQGD010000140.1 GCA_029573365.1 Bacteroidota bacterium
AACTACCATCCTGATAACCACCAAAAGTGCTTTTTGAAGAGGCCACACAATTTTCCGCTCGAGCCGCTCGGGCTTTTACTTTTTTCCTATAGCTGAAAAAAGTAAACAATTTTTTCCAGCCTTTTCAAGGGAAGGAACCAAAGGATGGATAGAATAACCTATGCCTTAAAGGGACCGGGTATTCAGGCAAGAATTAAATATTGGTAACCCGTGGTAAAAAAATGATATATAAAATTAAGTTTTGGCGGGATATTTGCTTAAAAAGTGCAAAAATCATGACAAAACTATACCTATACTATTTATTCATCAAACTGTTGTTTAAGTATGAATGACAGGCTCATCGGTATTAAAATTGATTTAGGCCGCATTGTTACAAAAAACCACAAAAAATAACTGCAAAATTCTATTTTTACCTTCATATTTCTCTCCGTGAAATACCTGACACGTACCATTTGGATACTCTCCCTTGTCAGCCTCTTTACCGATGCTGCCAGTGAGATGTTGTATCCCGTCATGCCCATGTACCTGCAGTCTATCGGATTTTCGGTCCTGCTGATTGGCATTCTCGAAGGATGTGCTGAGGCCATTGCAGGCTTGAGCAAGGGATATTTTGGCAGGATGTCTGACTTCAGCCGATCCAGGCTTCCATTTGTGAGGGTGGGTTATGCCCTGAGTGCCCTGTCAAAACCCATGATGGCACTTTTTGTGTGGCCCCTGTGGGTATTTTTCGCACGCACTGTCGACAGGATTGGCAAAGGTGTCCGTACAGGGGCACGTGACGCCATGTTGTCCGGCGAGGCATCCGCGGTCACCAAAGCAAGTGTTTTTGGCTTTCACAGGTCTATGGATACCATAGGTGCTGTGATAGGTCCTGCTCTGGCCCTTGTCTACCTCTATTATCGACCTGCAGACTACCGCACCCTCTTTCTGCTGGCATTTGTACCCGGCATTCTGGCCACCCTCGCCACACTGATGCTCAGAGAAACCAAACAGGCAGCGGCGGCCTCCGGGCCCGGGCCTTCCTTCCTGTCATCACTCAATTACTGGTCAGAGGGGCCGGCTATCTACCGCAAGGTCGTAGGTGGCATGCTGGTCTTCACGCTGGTCAACAGTTCGGATGTATTTCTCCTCATGCGTGCCCGCGAATCAGGGCTCAGCGATACAGCTGTCATTGGGGCCTATATATTTTACAACCTCATCTATGCCCTGGCCGCCTTTCCCGCCGGCGTCCTCGGCGACAGAGTAGGGGTCAGACCCGTGCTCGTTTCAGGACTCGCAGTCTTTGCCGCCGTGTATGTGGGTATGGCCTTGACGCGGGATTCCACCTTTGTTTATCTGCTTTTTTTATTGTACGGCATATATGGAGCCGCGACGGAAGGACTTTCCAAAGCCTGGATTTCACACATCACTCCCCGCAATGACGCCGCCACGGCTCTAGGCACATTTTCGGGCCTGCAAAGCATCTGCACCATGCTGGCCAGCACACTCACCGGAGCAGTGTGGATGTACGCAGGGGCGAAGACCGCATTTCTCATTACAGCCGCTGTAGCACTCGGAGTTGCAGCCTATTTCCTGATTTGTGTTCCTGACCCCGGCCAAGACTGATTAGATTGCTTTTTATTTCTTTTTTGGGAGTGCCCCCGTCCTTTGCGGGCCGCGGTCGGGCCATACGCTATATGCAGGCATGTCGCTCCTGTCCCTCACTCTTTGAGATGTACCGACTGGTTGACTTTTAGGCATTCCATCGATAAAACATCCCGGTCTCCGATCTCCTTGATGTTGGCAGTTTTCGACCTATTCCGGCAGACAGGTGTAACTGCAATCTCATATTTTATATATTATTCAAACCCAAACTAATTTTATACAACTATCCAAAACTCATAACCTCCCTGAGAGCCATCAGGATTAACCTCAATCACACCCATTATTTGTAAAATTCATACTTTTGATAAACACAAAACAGACGTATTTTGATAGAAACAGACTCTATGTCGGATTCGGATATAAATTTTCAAAAACCATTAAAACCGAAATTGGCATTATGAATCAATCAACCAATAAGGTTTCCAGAAACCAACTGAATCTCATCACGTTTTTAAATTTCTAATGTAGTTTAAATCCGGATTTAACCGCCTGTTATCAAGCTTGTTTTTTACCTTGATAAATACATATAATTCTTCGGTATCATCTCCGGAAATAGATATACGATTCCGACGGGACAAAATATATTTGTCAACATAAACTCTTCGCTAAACTATTTTTTACCTCACTTGTTATAAGTTTTAAGTATACTTAAATAATTATTTGTTTGATGGAAAATCCGGTATCTATGGCTTCCGAAAATTTTCTGAAGACCATCTACAGTCTGGACCGCAGCCATAGCAAAAATACGCGACCGGGCACCATAGCCAGGGAACTGGGCATCACCAATGCTGCGGCCACAGAC
>JAKQGD010000146.1 GCA_029573365.1 Bacteroidota bacterium
CTCTGTGCATCAGGCAATTGCGAAGAAGCAAAAAAAGAATACAGAGAATTTGCCAGGTCTTATAAAGAGGACGATGCCAGGACACTTGAGATCATCTTTGCCAGCCATTTTGAAAAATGTGCTCTCTCAAACCATCCAAAAAAGAATAATGGAATTAATAACACCTTCTTAGAAAACAATTCAAACAAGATTGAAACAGAATGGACCGAATACAAGGTTCAGTTTATAGCCTTGAGAAAATCGGATAAACAATTTCCAAAAGTGGCCGATATAGGTCTAATTGGTACCGAGTTCTTTAAAGACAAGACAGTATACAGGTATTCACTGGGCGGATATACCGACATGGACTCAGCTGTCAAAGACGTGATGAAAATCAGAAAAATGGGATTCAGAGATGCATTTATCGCTGTCTACAAAAACGGCGTCAGGGTAAATACCCTCTATCATGCGAAGTAATTTAAAACAGAGGTATCCTCATCCGTAAAATAAATCATGACAGCCGGTCCGCTTTGGACCGGCTGTTTTGTTTATTATATTGAGTACATGTATCTTTGTGGTGACCATCAAGCACATGACATGCGAGTATTTTATATTTTTGGGCTTTTAATTTTTACCTGCTGGACGACAATAGGACAGTCTTCCTGGGAAGTGACAGCTGATGACTTCGACCCAAACAACTATTACGGTGTCACACTGGCAAATGGTGTCGTAGGAATCGTTTCTTCGCCCGAACCCCTCAAAGTAAAGGATGTGGTATTAAACGGCTCTTATGACTATTATCAGAGAGGGCGGGTGTCCAACATTTTAAAGACCTTTAACCATGTAAACCTCAATCTCGATGTGGATGGCCGACGCATAGGCAGAGGCGACATCACCGGGTACAGACAGGTGCTTGATATGAAGCGTGCCGCACTCACCACAAGTTTTGAAGTGGGGGCCAAGGCGACGGTGTCATCGACGCTTATGTCGCTGCGGCATTTGCCATATACAGCCCTGACAGTGGTTGAAATCACGGCTCACAAAGACATCACCATCACTCCGATGAGCGTCATCGAGGCTCCAAACCACCTTGCCGATGTCAGAAATTATTATGCCGAAATAGACAGACCACATGTAACCATACCTTTACTGACATCCGTGGGCATGAGTCCTTCGGGCAGGTTGAAGGTAGCAGCAAGCAACAGCTTTATCTTTGAAGAGGGCCATGGCCACGAGCCTGACCTTATACACGAGGATTGGGATTACAACATGCATCTGGCCAAGTTTAATAAAAAACTGAGGGCAGGCGAAAAGTATACTTTCAGCGTCGTTTCTTCTACCGTTTCGAGTGCCCAGTATGAAGACCCTCACAATGAGGCCGAACGACTGACCATATTTGCCATGCTCGAAGGACGCCGACGGCTGCTGCAACGACACAATGAGGCCTGGGAAGAAATATGGAAAAGTGACATCGAAGTCGTCGGCAATACTGACATCACACGCGACATCCGGTTTGCCCTGTATCATCTTTACTCATTTGCCCGTGAAGGCACGTCCTATAGCCTGAGTCCCATGGGCCTGTCAGGACTGGGTTACAATGGCCACGTCTTCTGGGACACCGAGCTGTGGATGTACCCTCCCCTGCTTATGATGCAGCCTGAAATGGCCAGATCACTGCTTGAATACCGGTACCAACGGCTCGAGGCAGCACGCCAGAATGCTTTTTCGCATGGGTACAAAGGAGCTATGTTTCCCTGGGAGTCTTCTGCCAATGGCAGCGAAGATACACCGGTATGGGCCCTCACAGGACCTTTCCAGCACCACATTACGGGTTGTATAGGGTGGGCCTTCTGGAAATATTACGAGGTAACAGGCGACAAAGAATGGCTTCGCACCCGCGGTTGGCCCGTCCTTAGAGAAGTAGCTGCTTTCTGGTCCAGCAGGGTGGAACGCAAAGGTACCGGCCGTTACGAGATAAACAACGTCATAGGTGCCAACGAATGGCAAGAAAACATTGACAATAACGCATTTACCAATGGCATGGCCATCACTGTGCTAAGATATGCTACCAAAGCCGCCACCGAACTCGGCATCACACCTGATCCGGACTGGAACCACGTAGCTGACAACATTCCTGTACTAAAATTTCCTGACGGCACCACCCGAGAAAATGCAACGTACAATGGCGAAACCATCAAACAGGCTGATGCCAATCTACTGGCTTACCCGCTCAATATCGTCACCGGTGAAAAGGATATACGCCGCGATCTTGAATACTACCTTCCAAGGTATTCGCCTGAAGGTCCCGCCATGGGACACGCCATCCTTTGTGTGCTCTATAGCAGATTGGGCGAAAGCAAAAAAGCTGCGGAGATATTTGCGTCAAGCTATAAACCCAATGAAGTTCCGCCTTTTGGTGTAATATCCGAATGTGCCGGAGGTACCAATCCCTACTTCGCTACAGGAGCAGGTGGCATGCTGCAGGCTGTTTTATATGGATTTGGAGGTCTGGAATTAGGTGCAGGCGGAGTAACACAACTCAAAACCACCTTGCCAAAAGGATGGGATGAGCTTATCATTAAAGGAGCCGGAAAGCACGAAAAAACATATTCAGTAAAACAATAAATAACAGCAGTTAAGCATCCAGAAACTCCTGAAAGAGCCTGTAAAAATCTCCCACATCCTTGCCATCGACCAGTGCATGATGTACATGGACAGAACAAGGCATAAACAACTTATCGTCCTTCTCTGTCATTTTGCCAAATGAA
>JAKQGD010000173.1 GCA_029573365.1 Bacteroidota bacterium
ATCTGTCATTTATTGACTCTCTAATTAATATTGGGAAAAAATGTTAGCACAATCATCGACATTAAACAATAGTTCAATGCACATTTTTTTAACTTTGATGATGAAAAACTTGCTTAATCGAGCTGAAAGAGGACTTTGTCCTCTGATCTCTTGGCTAACAATAAAACAAGGTCCTGCGGTCAAACAGGACCTTGTTTTATATTTTAATATTTTCGTTTATATCAGACGTCTGAAAATACAATATATATTTCCCCCGCCTGTTTCATCATCCCTGGATCTTATTGCCGCAGCTTGGACAAAATGCTGCACCTTCCTGCACCGGATTTCCACAGGACGGACAGAAATTCTTTTTAGCCTCAGCTGTAGATTCTTTTGGGATCTGCGGCGGCGCTGGCGGCTGCCCGATTACCGGCTGGTCTGGGGCTGCAGGCTGTTTTTTTCTCATCAAGACTATTATTATCACTACTATAAGGGCTAATACTAAAAGACCTGCAACAGCAATTAATATTATTGCCCACATCGGAAGTCCGCCTGCACTTTCTTTTTTTATTGCAGCTGTTTCTGCAGGACCCTGTGATGTGGTCTCTACTGCTGCCACAGTTTCACTGATAGTTTCAGGCGCCGTTTCAGGACCTGCAAACGGTACGTCACTTCCCATATTTGCCTGTGCTTTTGCCTTGTATTCCTGTGCAAGCAGATGCCCTGCGCTCAGATTAAGCACAGCATCAAAATGTTTCATTGCTTCGCTGTAATGATTTTCCATAAACATTGCAAGGCCTGTTTTCCATTCGAGATCTACCTGCCCCAGTTTATTTTCAGTGTTTAAAAACATCTTGACATCATTTGCAGGCCTTAAGTAGTTGTTGGTATCATCAGTGCCCATCGTAAGGATACCAATGATTTTTCCATCTTCCTTGCTGAGCACCGGTCCGCCGCTGTTGCCCGGCCTTGCGTCGCCCTGGATCTGTAAAACTTCTGTACCGAAAAGCATCACCTTGCCGCTGATATTGCCCTGGGTTATCGTAGGATTTAACCGATTGTCCTGACCGATATCAGAAGTCCATGGATATCCGATTATGGTGACTTGGTCGCCAATGCTTACCATTGACGAATCGCCAATA
Organism: Bacteroidota bacterium; assembly: GCA_029573365.1. Classification (GTDB taxonomy): domain Bacteria; phylum Bacteroidota; class Bacteroidia; order Chitinophagales; family Saprospiraceae; genus OLB9. The sequence continues at coordinate 1,122 of JAKQGD010000173.1, forward strand.
ATTGCTGATGAA
>JAKQGD010000175.1 GCA_029573365.1 Bacteroidota bacterium
TGTTTGTAAGACGCGAAAAGTCTTTATCAACATCTCGAAAACTACATTACCTGAATCTTATCAAATTCACAACTCACCTGATGAAAATTTCGTCCAGAGACAAAAACAAACTGCAAAAACTACTGGAAGATATCAAAGGTACCAAAGGTATCGTTTCGAAACCATGGCTCATAGAAAAAGTGGAACAACAACTTCAACGTACGTCCCAAAAAAAATAGTTATTCCGGTCGAAATCAAAACCAGGCAGGTCACTTTTTCGTCAGAAAAAGGGAATTTATTTCAACTTAAACTCTACAGTCACCGTGCCACACTGACTTTCAGTTTCGCTGCGGGAAAATCGGTATTTCATGGCTGATTTACGTGCCAGGTCTATCAGGTAAGAATCAGACGTGGTAGAACCTTTTTGGGTAAAGTCCGCATTTGTTACCTTCCCTTCCTTGTCGACACAGATATTGAGGGTTACTTTTCCCGTCTTTTGCGAATTGTCACTGAAGGTAGGTTCATACAATACACCACGCCCTGAAAGGCCACCTCCTACCCTGCCGGAGCCCCGGGAAACCTTGTCGAGTTCTCCTTTGTCAGGATCGCCTTCAGGACTTCCCTGATTACCAGTAGCACCGCCATTGCCTTTGCCCTTGCTAAGAAGGTCAGAATATTTTTTCTTCTGGTTTTCCATTTTGGCTTTTTCCGCTTCTTCTTGTTCGGCTCGGGCCTTGTCTTCAGCTGCTTTTTTCTTCCTTTCTTCTTCGGCTTTTTGAGCAGCTGTATTTACAACAGGGGACTTTGCCGGGGATGCCGGCTTTTTTTGGGGCTCGGCTTTGGCTTTTACTGGTGCTTCTTCTGCAGAAGCTTTAAATTCATCTGTTTGTGCTTTCTGAGGGCTTGATTCTGACGTCTCGGTTGATTCTGCCCGAGTTGGCGTTGTCTCAGCTATAGACTCACTGTCGGCACCAGCATCGGGTTCGCCAAAAGCGATTAAAATACCTCCTTGTTCTAGTAATACAGGCTGTGTCACAAAAGGCATGAGAAACAGCAGCAAAAGAAGAGCATGAATGACTCCGCTGACAATATATCCTTTGCGGCGGTTGTTCGATTCATTGGCCAATGACATATTCTTACCTCCCATTTATTAGTGGTTATTAGGTTAATTCCCAAGAGGGGATAAATAGTAAGAATTGGCTATTAGATATAATTACTCAATATTACTTCGGAGCCGTCAGTACAGCCCTGACTTCAAGTTTATAAGCCATGTCAAGTACTGCCACCACGGTTTCATTGCTGGCTTTGGCAGCAGGTGACACCACGATGGCTGCTTTATCACCGTCTATTTTCCTTAGAGAAAGCATCTGTTGTCTGATGCCGTCAAGACTCACCGGCGACCCATTAAGCGTATAGGTACCCTCTTCGCTGATGGCGACGACTTTATTTTTAGCTTTTGGTGGTGGCGGACTGGTCTTTTTACCTGGCAACTGAAGATTCAATGCATTAGGTGTTACTATCGATGAGGTCAGCATAAAAAAGATCAGCAGCAGAAAAATGATATCTGTCAGCGATGACATATTAAATTGAGCCGAAACTTTACTTCTTTTTTTGACTGCCATGGTCTATCCTTTAGTAGGTTGAGTTGCAATAATGGCCTTTAGCTTGAGTCCACTGGCTATCTCCATAACCTTATGGACATTTTCCCAGGGCACACCTACCTCGCTGATGATGGTAACAGTAGCATGTTCCTTATTGTCGGTTTTTCTGACCGCCAGGGCTATGTCCCTTTCAAGACTTTCCAGGCTGGAATTTTTGCCTACTACCTTGATATTTCCATCCAGAGTCATCA
>JAKQGD010000181.1 GCA_029573365.1 Bacteroidota bacterium
ATGCTAGCTGACAAAATCATGATTATGGAACCATACCAGGGCGGACCCGCACACACGGCCGGAATACGGGCCGGTGATCAGGTAGTGGCTATCAATGGTGTGAGGATCGAAGGTAAAAAAATGGAAGAGGTAAATGCTGTCATGAGGGGACTTCCTGGCACAGATGTCACGCTTACCATTATTCCAAATGGCAGCACTGCCGTGGTGGATAAAAAAATGAAGCGAGGTGAAGTAAACATACCCAATGTGCCCTACTCAGGGTTTGTCACTGATGGGGTGGGTTACATATCTCTGACAGTTTTCACCCAAAATGCTGCTGCTAATATTTCCAAGGCACTTAAAGACCTCAAAGCGAAGGACCCCAATATGTCAGGAGTGATTATAGACTTGCGTCAAAATGGTGGAGGACTGCTTAATGAGGCCGTCAACATATGCAATATTTTTGTGCCAAGCGGTGAGATTGTGGTTACCACAAAGGGAAAAATAAAAGAAAGAGACCAAAGCTTCAGGACCCTCAGTCCACCGGTAGACCTGGATATTCCTCTAGCGGTTCTGATAGATAAAAGGTCAGCATCGGCATCGGAGATTGTTTCCGGTGTGATTCAGGACCTTGACCGCGGCGTACTGATTGGCCAGCGTTCTTTTGGCAAAGGACTGGTGCAGAATACCAAAGAACTGCCCTACAATTCAAGGCTCAAACTTACTACATCAAAATATTATATACCAAGCGGACGGTGCATCCAGGGCGTAGAGTACGAACACGGCGAACCCAAAGATATACCTGACAGCCAAAGGTCAAAGTTTAAAACGAGAAACGGAAGGACTGTTCTGGACGGCGGCGGTGTTACTCCTGATATAAAGATGCCTGCAAAAGAAGTATTGGCTGTAACGAGGGCTTTGCTTGACCAGAACATCATCTTTGAGTATGCCAACAAATACTGCTCAGGTAAGGACAGCATAGATGCCGTGGGAAAGTTTAAGTTTACCGGTTTTGATGATTTTGAAACATACCTCAAAAAGAGGGGCTTTAAATACGAATCGGAAGCAGAAAAGCAACTAAAAGCATCTTATGAGGAACTTCAGAAGCAAAAAAACAATGATTTGGCAGATGAGGTTAAAAAAGTGCTCACAAAACTGGAATCATCCAGGTCGGCTGAACTTACCCAGGCACGCAATCAGATCATTGAAGAAATCGAAAAGGAAATACTGTCAAGGTATTATTTTCAGAAAGGCAGGATACAACATACCCTTGAAAAGGACCCTGAGGTCAAAGAAGCCATATCTGTACTCAGGGATCCTAACAGGTATAAATCTTTGTTAGCTATAAAATAGTGCATGGCCTACATCCTGCAGCTTGAGACATCCACCGACGTTTGTTCGGTAGCCATTGGACACAATGGTTCTACTGTCTGTCTGCTTGAATCACAAAGACCCAACAGCCACACAGAGCAGTTGACTGTACTTATTATGGACTGCCTTACACAAACCGGGATCAGCCCCGGCGAGCTTTCGGCAGTGGCTCTGAGTGACGGCCCCGGATCATATACATCTCTCAGGGTAGGTGCGGCTACTGCCAAAGGGCTTTGTTTTGCCTGTAACATACCTTTGATTACGATCAGCAGTCTCCAAATCCTCATGCACGGTGTAAAAAGCGACGCCCTCAAAGCCGGGGACCTTGTAATTGCGATGATTGATGCCCGCAGAGAGGAAGTGTACGGGTCCGTTTTTAACAGGGAGAGAATGGAACTAATGCCACCCAGATCCATCATTCTTGACGAGGACGATATGACCACATACAGGTCTGACCATGTTACCTGGCATATGTGCGGTAATGGAGCTATAAAGTTCAGGGCTTATGAACGTGGTCAGAAGTGTATGTACCACCACACTACAGCATCAGCAGAATACATGACAGGTGCGGCCTGGGAGGCATACAACAATGCCATATTTAAACAGGTAGATACCTTTTCGCCTGACTATATTAAGATGCCTCACATAACAAGCTCACGCAAGAAAATTTTGTAATACAAAGAACTTTTTGCGGTAGAAGGCAGTTAATTATATATTTAAATTAGTTCAATATAAAAAAGTTTGCTGAGGTAAGGTTGGTTTCCGGCATGTTTGGTACGGTTATTGAATTAACAATCCAGAATTCCGTGAACTAACAAATCATTTCGCATGAGAAATAAGAAGAACGAATCAGTTACCCTAAAGAAGGGAGGAGGTAAAGAAGTTCAGTTAGATTATGCCGACCTGAGAAAGGCAGTACTCGTACTTAGAGCTGTAAACCACAAACTTCGACAAAGGATCATTGATCTCCTGGAAGATGGAGAAACGATGACAGTCACAGATATTTACATCAAGCTAAGGCTTGAACAATCTGTGGCTTCCCAACATCTTGCCATCCTTAGAAGGGCAGGAGTTGTTGCCACTGAAAGGCAGGGCAAATTTATTTATTACTCCCTTGATAAGGAGAGACTCGGCCAGATATCGACCTTGGTTGAAGATTTGACCAGTTAATTTATTACTTTTACCAAAGTGACTTTATTGAGTGTACATCAACAATTTAAGTGACCATTATTTACCCTGCGATTGGATTTGAATACATTCATGGGGCGATTTGACAGTTTTTTTTATTAAATTACATTTTTTTTTAATATTTATTTTGTCAATCGAAATTATCTCTTCATATTTGTGCCAAGGTCTTAAAATTAAAATAAGGAACACAAATGAGAGGTACAAAGGTTACTTTCGACAATGATAAGTTACATTATTCGTCGGAGTTGATGAGAGCATTAGCTCACCCGTTGAGATTGAAGATTTTGGAGTTTATTGATGAACACAAGTCGATAAATGTGAACAAAATTTACAGCAGTCTCGATCTTGAACAAAGTATAACATCCCAACATCTTAAAATTTTAAGAATGGCTGGGGTTCTTTCGGTAGAAGTAACCGGAAAATACCATGTGTACAATATCAATTACGATGTTGTTCAAAAAGCAAGCTACGCTGTCAAAAGGTTTACAGGCAAACTTAGTTAAACTCCATTTTCTTTTTCAAGATATAATTGCAGTACGGGCACTCCCTACTGCTTTTTTTGTTTTTCAGAAAAAGGCCGTACATTTTTGTACGGCCTTTTTTATTTGATTATTTCAGAATAATAACCTTCTCTACAAACCTAGCTTCACCGGTATCTATCTCCAGCATATACACTCCGGATGTAAGTTGCGGCGGTATGATGACTGATACATTTCTCTGGTTGATTATTTGCAAATCGGGATTTTCAGCGGATACTTTTTTGCCGTCGGCACTGAAAAACCGGACTTTAAGACTTGCAATATTCAAGTCTGCTTCGCTGGCTATGTTTATCCTTTCAGTCGCTGGATTAGGATAAGTAGTGACAGGTCGGTTCATCATGATATGAATCGAGATGCTCTCTACATCAACACATTCATTACAGTCAGTTACTGTGAGCCTGTAGAAGGTAGAAGAAATCGGAGTGACTGTGATAGACGACGTTGTGGCTCCATTTGACCATTTGTATTTGACATTGCTGGTACCATTGGTGTTGCAGTCGCTTGCACCTGTAATTATTGGCGAAAGCGTGACTGATTGTCCAAGATTTATCATCCTGTCAGGTCCGAGATCAGCCATGAGGCATCCCACTTTTACATCATAAGTGCCTGTGTGTGTGCATCCGCAGCAGTCTGTCACTGTAACGGTGTAAGTGGTATTGGCAGTAGGCTTCACGGTGATGGATGTACCGGTATCACCGTTTGACCACTGATAGGAGGTGATTTCATTGGCCGTACCCTGACAACAACCACCAAGGACCTCAATCTCATCTATGTCCCAGACAGACTCAGTGGCACCGTTGTTAATCCTGCAGTAAGGAATCAGTTCAAACAGATACGTCGCATTACCCAAAGTTTTAAAATTGTTATTGTCACCAAAATTGAATTCCTGAAGATTCCAGGTCCTGTTTGTGGCAATATCGTCCTTGTAGTAAATATATTCGCCATTTTTGCTGACTCTCAACAGGAACTTTGTCGCATAGTTGTTAGCACCTGAAGGACCGGCATTAAAGCGGAAGGTGTCAGGGGACTGCTCATAAAATCTGAGCCCTGTGATTTGACCGGTCTGCGATGGACTAATCGATATCTGGAATCTGAGTGCCTGTTTATAATCCAGTTTTGAAGGTGCACAATGGTCCTGAGACGGGATACACATTCCAAGCGTACCATTAGGTCCTGGCGTGCAGGAGTGTTTGTTGTTGGGCAACCTGTGGACTATGCCGGCACTTACACCAAGGCAGTTCCCGTTTGAAATGACTGGCAGGAACTCAGAGTAGTCGATGTGCGTGTTGTTGGACATAAATGAGACACAGGCGTCAAGATGCCAAGATGCCAAAGTAGTTGGGTTTGTTACATTGCAAACATTATTACAACTATTTGGAGTCGAACCTGTAACGACAATAACTGCTGAGTCACCTTTGCAAATGTTTTCTGTTCCTGAAAAATATAAATCTGGCCTTGGCTTGATCATTACTGTGACAGAAGTACTTGCGGTACAGGAATTTGCATTGGTAACAGTAACTGTATAGGTTGTATTTGTCGCAGGTGACACTGTTATAGATGGAACCAACTGACCGGTTGACCATGCAAAACTAATTCCTCCTGTGGCAGTCAGTATTGTATTTCCACCTTGGCAAATTTTCAATTCTCCCGTGATGGCCGGATTTGGCAATGGATTAACGGTGACGGTGACAGATGTGGCGGCAGAACAGCCATTGACATCGGTGACGGTGACAGAATATGTTGTGGTTGCTGTTGGACTTACGGTGATGGAAGCCGTGGACTGTCCGTTGCTCCAGCTGTAGGATGAACCACCGGAAGCCGTCAGGGTCGTTGATTCGCCATTACAAATCACGTTGTCGCCCGTGATGGCCGGATTTGGCAATGGGTTGACAGTGACGGTGACAGAT
>JAKQGD010000221.1 GCA_029573365.1 Bacteroidota bacterium
GGTGCCCTCGACCCTTCAGCCTTTGAGGGGGCAGAAAATATGGTTATTGACAAGAGGATCAGAGATGTTTCGAAAAGTATCTTTATCAATGAAGACATCGTCGAGCTTGACCAGGCCGAAATAGAAAACAAACTTCTTGAAGTATCAAATTCTATACTGGATACACTCGGAGTTTCGCTAAACTTCATTACACTTACTTTTGACCTGGATGAGCAGACCAGACAGGCCATAGATGTTTCTACGGCCATGAAGATTTATGACAGTAAGAACCTGTCAGACCTCGGCAAATCTGTTATAGTCCAGAAAGCCGGAGCTGCCAGAGTAGTAGTGGAGAATAAATCACCGGAAGTAACACAGCAGGATGAGGAATGATTGACTAAAGTCAAAAGATAATCTTTGACTTTTGTAAACACATTTGGTCAAGCGTCAGTGGCACATGACAGGATTTTTAAGAGCCTCAAAAAAATTAAGGTCCAGGGGAAGTTTTGACATAAGTCCACGGTATACCATATAAATGCCCAGCAACAGAGTAATAAACGGATAGAGGCTTCTTAGAAGTCCCCTTATGTTTTTGGGCAGTGTGCGGTGCAAAAGCGGAGCCGAGATCATTGCCGGAAAGGTGCCCAGGCCAAAGAAAAGCATAAATCCTGCAGCTCCCCATACGTGATTGAGTGTCATGGCACCAGCTATGCCTATATATACCAGGCCACAGGGCAAAAACCCGTTTGCCAGGCCAATGGTCCAGGAAGGAACCGTAGCAGATTTGTCCAGTGACTGCGTAAGTCTTTGATTGACCAATGATAAAAAATTCCTGAAAAAGGGAATCCTGGCGATGAGGTTATCCGGATTTACAAACAGAATGCCGGCCACTATCAGCAAAAAACCCATGGATACAGAAAATATTTTCTGAGCACCTGCCATGGCCGCGAAACTTCCCAAAACACCGGCGGCCATTCCCAGTATAATGTATCCCAAAGTGCGACCAAGATTATACGTCCACACCGACCACCACAGTCCGGGTCCTGACAGATTCCTGACACCGTGGGCTGCTATAATAAGCGGTCCGCACATGCCCAGGCAATGCAGACTGCCAAAAAACCCGAGTGACAGTGCTATCCAGTACAATGGCCGATTATTGTATGTATATTTCTT
>JAKQGD010000623.1 GCA_029573365.1 Bacteroidota bacterium
AAGAGGGTCATGTAGACTGGGGATTCATGGTTTACGATCCTGTCTGTCCTGATAATGAAACTGACTTTTAGGAACTCTAACTTCTTCATGGTACTTGATTTTTAGAACGTTAAAAAATAAAGTGTTGTTGTACCATGCAAGCCATTTAACATTAAGAAATGCCTAATCTGTCGTCTTAAACATTCGCTACCAAATGGTCTGCAATCGTGGTAGCAGATGTTACCCGGGTCGCATATTGGTAGCAGATAATGGTATATTTTGAAACCTGGTGTCATATAGGTAGCATATAATTCACCAGATTTTAGAGGCATTTGGCATAGTTACTATACGTAACTCCTTGAAAAACAAACGCCAAACTGTATTTTACTACAATTTGGCGTTATGCTTTGCGGACCGGACGGGACTCGAACCCGCGACCCCGTGCGTGACAGGCACGTATTCTAACCAACTGAACTACCGATCCTTTTATGCCCTTCCTTCGAAAAGCGAGGCAAAGATATATAGTTTGTTGTCATTGCCAAAAACTTTGAAAGAAATTTTTATCACTTTTTGTAAGGCGTTTGTACGGCAGTTAGGTTTTATGTGGTTAAATTTGCCCTTTAACCATTTTACACGTTCTAAAACCTTGCATCATGGTATTCATGGATTTTGAAAAGCCGCTTGAAAATCTCTACGAGCAACTCGAGAAGCTCAAAGCTGTCAGCGAAGAGGGGGTTATCGACGTCTCAGACAGCATCAGGGAACTGGAAAAGAAGATACAGAACACCAAGCGGGAGATATATTCTAACCTGACGGGCTGGCAGAGAGTACAGTTGTCCAGGCATCCTGAGAGGCCCTACACTCTTTACTATATCGAGCAGATGTGCAAGAAGTTTACAGAGCTCCATGGTGATCGCTACTTTAAGGACGACAAAGCCATAGTAGGCGGTCTCGCCAAAATCGACAATTATAATGTGGTCATCCTGGGGCATCAGAAAGGAATGAATACCAAGATGCGGCAATTCAGAAATTTTGGAATGGCCAATCCCGACGGGTACCGCAAGGCGTTAAGGCTGATGAAACTGGCCGAAAGGTTTAACTTGCCCGTCATCAGTCTGATAGATACTCCCGGAGCTTACCCCGGGCTGGAAGCCGAAGAAAGAGGGCAGGCTGAGGCTATAGCTAAAAACCTATTTGAGATGGCACAGCTGAGAGTGCCGGTCTTATGTTACATCATAGGAGAGGGAGCTTCGGGAGGGGCTCTGGGTATAGGGCTTGGCGATAAAGTTTTTATGCTCGAAAATACGTGGTATACTGTTATTTCGCCTGAATCCTGCTCCTCTATACTCTGGCGTAGCTGGGATCACAAAGAAGAAGCCGCTGAGGCATTGAAACTTACACCTGACCACATGCTGGAATTCGGCATGATAGACGAAATCATCAAGGAGCCAATAGGTGGTGCTCATACAGATCCTGAAAAAATGGCTAAGACACTTAAAACTCATATAAAAAATGAACTTGCAGTACTGATACCGATGGATGCCGAAGCCCGGATTATGGCAAGAATCGAGAAATACGAAAAGATGGGACGATATGCCATCGCTGAAAACCCATAATCAGATATGTTTGAGCGTATCAGAAAATGGTTTTTTTACAGGGAATTTAATGCTACATTACATGCCCGCAAGAGGAGTACCGGTGGTACCAATCCTGAGAAAAAAATCGCCATCCTTTTTGATGGAACCAGCGAGGACGATAGAAAAACTGTCCACAGGTTTAAAAAAATGATTAACAAGGATGGCTCCCGGGAAGTTAAATCTCTGGCGTATGTCGACAATAATCTGCCACTTGACAATGTCGATTATGCAGCATATAACCGTAAAAATCTAAAATGGTATGGAGCTCCTTTCGGAAACAGGGTGGAGGAATTTATCGGCAGGGATGAAGATGTACTCATCGTACTCTGCAAGGAAATGACGCTCCACTATGAGTACCTCATCGGATTTTCCAGGGCGGCATTTATTATAGGTCCCGCTATGGAAAAGGCAGAAAAGTATTTTGACCTGATCATTGATGCCGGTCAGGGAATTGACCTGGACGCACTCATAAGGCAGATGGTTTCGGCTGTGGACCAAGTATGTATCAAAACACCGGGAAGATAAATATGCTAAAAAGAACATAATATCAACAAAAGTAAAATGAAGGACCAGAGATTTATAGGTACAGGTGTAGCCATAATAACTCCATTTAAGAATAATGAGGTGGATTTCGATGCCTTGAGCAATATCATTGAATACGTCATCACCGGTGGGGTAAATTACATTGTCGCTCTGGGGTCAACAGGAGAAACCGCCACACTCAACGAAAAGGAAGCCAGACAGGTACTGGATCATTGCATCAGGCGGATAGACAACAGGGTGCCACTTGTTGCTGGCAATTTCGGCTGGAACGACACCAAGGAACTGGTAGCCAAAATCCGCGACTATAATTTTGACGGTGTGGATGCCATTTTGTCTTCAAGCCCTGCTTATGTCAAACCCTCACAGGAGGGTATATTCAGGCATTATGCTGCAGTAGCCGATGTGAGCCCCAGACCGGTCATCCTCTATAATGTGCCTGGAAGAACCCGTTCCAATATGGAATGGGAAACCACAGTAAGACTGGCTGAATATTCGGAAGTATTTATCGGAATCAAGGAGGCATCCGGGGACCTCATTCAGACCACAAGAATCATCAAGAACAAGCCCAGCCATTTTATCGTGACCTCAGGTGATGACGAAGTGGCTCTGCCCATGACGGCTGTAGGTGGTGACGGTGTGATTTCTGTCATGGCTAATGCATTGCCAAAGGCATTTTCGCAAATGATAAATTTTGCACTCGACCAGGATTATTATGCGGCCCGTGAGCTAAATTTTAAAACCTATGACCTGCATAAGTGGCTTTATATCGAAGGTAATCCTGTAGGGATAAAATCGGCGATGGAGATTCTGGGTTTTTGTACCAATGAAGTGAGACTTCCACTGGCACCCATGTCGGCATCAAATTACGAAAAGCTGAAAGAAGAGGTTCTTAAAGTAAAATCGGCACTGGATATAGGCTGAAAAATCAGTTTTGCAACTGACCTATCTGAAACGCCACATAGAGGATGTAACACAAGATAAATATCACCCCTTCGGTCTTTGTAATCTTAAACTTTCCAAATAGGTAACCGGA
>JAKQGD010000256.1 GCA_029573365.1 Bacteroidota bacterium
ATCTGGTATCCATACGGCCGGGCGTTGCCCTGACCTATGACCGTAACCCAAAAACTGAACTGGCCCTGCAACATGCCGGTTACAAGGTCATCCATGCCAGAGATTTTATTGCGGGCGTAAATGATAAAAAAATAGACCCCGACAAAGTGCAGAAAACAATCATCACCCTTCCATCTAACGAGTTGTCAAGGGCACGGGGTGGTTCCCACTGTATGACCTGCCCCATAGTCAGGGATCTGATCTGAAACCACAGTCCATGTATGCATATGACTATGTAAAAAGAGTCCGTTATGGAGAGACCGATATGATGGGCTACCTCTATTATGGCAATTACGCACAGTTGTATGAGATAGGCAGGGTAGAAACGATGAGGTCGCTGGGATTGTCCTATAAGGTGATGGAGGAAGAGCACCGGGTGATGATGCCTGTCGTGGAGGTAGAAGCCAGGTTTATTCAGCCTGCCCGATATGACGAACAGCTTATCATCAGGACCATCCTGGAGTCCTTGCCCGGCAGGCTGATTACCTTCAAAAACGAAATTTTGTCGGAAGCAGGTAAAGTTATACACAAGGCAACCGTAAAGCTTGTTTTTATAAATATGGACAGCGGCAAATCAGTGACGTGTCCTCCCTATTTGCTGGACAGATTAAAACTATTGTTTTGATCCGCCGCAACATAAATATCCAGCAGATCCTCCTGGACGTGCCCTTTGTCAGGCGTATGCTTTCCTGGTCAAGAAGATACAGTCCTCCGGGTTTTTCAGGTATTTCTCTATTCGACACCATCCATTTCCTGGTACAGGAAGTAAAAAAAGACAATCTTACCACCCGTGCCAATTCTGTCGCTTACAGCCTTTTCCTGTCTATCTTTCCCGCTCCGATATTTATTTTTGCCCTGCTGCCTTTGTTTCCCATAGTCAAGGATTATACGGTTTTGCTAAGCGACCAGTTGAGAGGTGTGATACCCAAAAGTGCTCACGATTATATATTTTCGATTATCTATGACATCACTTCCATACATCGGGACGGATTATTGTCAGCGGGTGCGTTGCTTGCATTGTACTTTTCCAGCAATGGTATGGAGACCCTCATGTCGGGTTTTGACAAGGCATACCATCATACTTTTAAACCTCGGCCCTGGTATAAAAGAAGGCTTGTAGCCATCATGCTCACGGTAGTGCTTACCATACTTCTGATAGTGTCTCTCATCATGGTGGTGCTCGAAGACAGGGCTATCGAGTGGTTGCGGCATGGGTATCAGTTGCCGGAAATGGCACTTTTTCTCATTGCTATTCTCAATGGTTTATTTGCCATCGTATTTGTTTACACAGGCATCAGCCTGATTTACACCTTTGGACCTTCCATGCACCGCCGTATTCCATTTATCAATGTAGGCTCCATCATTGCGACATTTTTATCACTGGCCACCTCACTGGCATTCAGTTATTTTATCAATAATTTTGGGAGGTATAACGAACTGTATGGCTCCATCGGAGCTCTTATGGTTGTTCTGGTGTGGATCCAACTAAACTCATTTATTATCCTCGTGGGTTTTGAATTGAATGCCAGTATTTCTGTGCATAAGTCTATACGGTTCAGCCTCAGTAAGAAGAAGGAACCATAGACCAGCCGGGGTGCCGACATTATACTACAATAGAACCGGAAAACACCTGCATAGCAGGTCCACAAAGCCAGATGTCGGTAAATGAATTATCACCTGTGCGGACATAATTTACAGTCAGTTTGCCACCTTTGGTTTGGACTTCAATTTCCTGTGCACCGAATAGTCCTTTTTTTATTCCATAAGCCAGTGCGGATGCGGTAACTCCTGTGCCGCATGACAAGGTTTCGTCCTCTACTCCCCGTTCGTACGTGCAGACATTTATAGGGTCTTTTGAGCTAGGGGCAGTTACAAAATTGACATTTATCCCCTCACGGGCATAGGCCGGAGAATATCTGATAATACCACCACGGGTCTTGACTTCCTCAGGCATGGCATCCATAAACTCTACATAATGGGGCGAACCAGTATTAAGCAAATAAACATCAGTGGATGGCTGTTCAAACCTGCTTAGGTCTGACATCATCAGCCTCACTGTCTTGCCGTTATCCACAATTTCAGCTTTGTGGAGACCGTCAATGGCTTCAAACAAAGCTTCTGTGGTAAACAACCCCTTCCTCCATGCAAAATGCGAAATGCAACGACCTCCATTGCCACACATGCTGCTTTTTCTTCCGTCAGAATTGAAATAAACCATGCTGAAATCCGAAATTTCAGATTTTTCCAGTAGTATCAGTCCATCAGCCCCGATGCCAAATCGACGGTCACACATAAATGATATGAGGGCTTCATCATCATGGGATATGAATGACGCATCGCGGTGGTCCACCATGATAAAATCATTTCCGGTTCCCTGGTATTTTTCGAATTCAATCAGCAAGGTTATACAAATATTTTGCGTTATGTTGTTTATTGGTGGTCTTACAAACCCAAAAGTAAAATAATTTGACAAGCAATGGATAAAATACCATATATTTGCAAATATTTAAATAAATTATAATACATAAATTGAATAATATTAAGGGAAATATCATATCTGCCTTTCTTGTTTCGGCACTCACGTCCCTTTTGATTTTATTTCTTTATCATTTTGTTGTTACCAAGTCAGACACTATACAGGACGAAAGGGCCAGAGCCTTGGCTGTAGCGGAACGGGAAGTGACTTTTTCAGACAGGTTCAGAGCCGCTTTTGGGTCGTCAGTGCCTACGGATTTTATCAGTGCAGCAGAGGCAGGCAGGAAAGCTGTGGTTTACATTCGCTCACAAGGACAGCCTACATCAGGGTACAATGCAAGGAAACAAGGCCAGAACAGCGGTTCAGGTGTCTTAATAAGCAATGATGGCTATATTATTACAAATCAACACGTTATAAACGATGCTTCTCAGGTCGATGTTACACTCGATGACAATCGTACATTTTCCGCGAGGGTAGCAGGGAGTGATTCCGGCACCGATCTGGCGTTGTTAAAAATAGAGGCCACAGGTTTGGATTTTTTGGTGTTTGGTGATTCCGATTCCTTGCAGATAGGCGAATGGGTCATGGCTGTAGGTAATCCGTTCAGGTTGCAATCGTCGGTTACTGCAGGGATTGTCAGTGCCAAGGCAAGAAGTCTGGACTTGTACGGTAATCAGGGCATAGAATCATTTATACAAACCGATGCTGCCATCAACCCCGGCAACAGCGGAGGAGCTCTCATAAATACCAGAGGAGATCTTGTGGGCATATGTACAGCCATACTCAGCGAATCAGGCAGTTATGAAGGTTTCTCGTTTGCGATACCATCCAACCTGGCTAAAAAAGTAGCCCGTGACCTGATGCAACACGGTGTGGTACAAAGAGGTTGGTTGGGCATGGAAATCGAAAAGGTGACTTCCGATGCTGCAAAAGAGGCAGGCCTATCTGATGTTTCAGGGGTGTATATTTCATCTGTTTCGCGGGGCGGAGGAGCAGCTGAGGGCGGCCTCATGTCCGGTGATATTATCGTTTCTGTTGACAATAAAAAAGTGACTAACCCTCCTCAATTTATGGAACTGACCGGAATCAGAAGTCCGGGCGACAAAGTGACCCTGGTGATAGTCAGGAAGGGCAAAACATTGGCTCTTGAAGCCACTTTAAAAAATCACCTAAATACCACGGATGCTGTCGGCATCATGAGTGCCGCAGAGTTTGCAGCCATAGGCATAGAGGTCAGAAATCTGGACAGATACGAAAAATCAATGATTTCTGATGCAGGAGTCATGGTCGTTAGTGTAAAGCTGGGAAGTATTGTAGCAGAAACAAAAATGGAGCCCGGTTATGTCATCACACGTGTCAACAACCGCAGTGTAGTTAACGCGGGCAACCTTA
>JAKQGD010000273.1 GCA_029573365.1 Bacteroidota bacterium
GTGGTGCCAGTGCCATGATTATTGAAAGGCTTTAAAACTCTATATCTTTCAGGGTTGTACAAACTTCTGCAACCATCTGATCAGTAATATCCAGATGGGTGACAAACCTAATGGTATTGCCGCCAAATGGTGCCGCAAGTATACCTTTTTGTTTGAGTACTGATATAAATTTCAGGTCACTGATGTCATCCCTTAGTCCGAAGATGATTATATTGGTATCCACAGGCTTGAGGTATTTTACATAAGGCAGGGAAGCCAGGATGTCAGCTATTTTGCGGGCCTTAGAGTGGTCATCTTTGAGTCTGTCGACATGATGGTCCAGGGCATAAGAACATGCTGCTGCCAGATAGCCTGCCTGTCGCATGCCACCGCCCATCACCTTTCGAAAACGCCTGGCCTGTCTGATGGTTTCCTTGTCGCCGGCCAGGATTGATCCCACCGGTGCTCCGAGGCCTTTGGACATACACACAGAAACCGTGTCGAAAAGACTTCCCCAATCTGCTGTGGATTCGCCGGTTTCGGCCAAGGCATTAAAGATACGGGCTCCGTCGAGGTGGATTCTTAGGCCTTTGCTGCGACACAGCGATGTTATGGACTTTACCTCATCGAGTGTATAATAGCTTCCTCCACCTTTGTTGCATGTGTTTTCTATAACGACCAGACTGGAGACAGGTTGCCAATCGTGCCCAGGTTTTATGGCTGCCTGTACCTGCTCAGCAGTGATTTTACCGTTGGATCCCTGTATAAGTGAAACGGCCACACCACTGTTGAAGGCATAGCCGCCAGTCTCGGATTGGTACACATGGGAATCTACATCGCAGATGATCTCATCTATAGGCTGTGTGTTTACCTTGATGGCTATCTGATTGGTCATGGTACCTGAAGGACAAAACAAGGCTGCCTCTTTTCCAAACATGTCTGCCATCCGCTCCTGCAGTTGATTGACACTCGGGTCTTCACCAAAAACATCGTCACCTACTTCGGCTTTCATCATGTAGGCAAGCATGGCAGGTGTGGGCTTTGTAACTGTGTCGCTGATCAGGTTGATCATTGTGGATAGATTTCGTTTAAAAAATAAAGGGTGCCAAAGACACCCCGTATTTTGATTTGATATTGTTGTGAGAATTGCACAGGCATTATTTGAGCTTAAACTGTCCCTTGCCTACCTGAAAACCGTTGTTATACATTTCGATTTTGTAGTCGCCCTTTACCAGCTTATCTGACAGCGTCCAGTCTATGCATGCATTTGTATCTTCGTTCTTATAATTGATTTCTCCTGAAGTTGTGTACCTAACCTGCGTATTGTCCAGCTTATTGGTGAGCACCCCGGATCCTGAATCTTCTATAGCTACGGTTTCGCCGACAGGGTTTATTATTCTGATGTAAAACTTCTTGTTGCCGGCAGGCGTCACCATATTGGTTTCCGTAAGGAAGCATACCCTGAGCATCTCTACGTCCTTGGCCTTACCTTTTTCCTTGAGTTTACCGTCATCCTTTACTTCGTAACCCTTGACTTCCAGATAATTGATTTTGATGGCATTGGCCATGTCTACCTTCGTATTGAGGGCTTCATTGGTCTTCATGAGATTGTCCTTTTCAGAGCTGAGGGAGTTTCTAGCCTGGATTACCTCTTCCTTGGCCTTGATTTCCTCTTCGACCCTCATGGTGAGCTTGGTATTGGATTCTGACAGTTCTTTGTTTTCTTCTCTCAGCTGCTGAATATCGGCCATATATTTTGCCACATTGGCGTTGAGCGTCTTGATCTCTGCCTTGGCTTTGTCTAGCTCTTTTTTAGACCATATGAGGTTGTTGATTTTGTCCTTCTGAGCCTTGAGTTCGCTTTTCTGGCTGTCTATCAGTGCGTTGAGCTGAGAATTTTCGCCTCTCATTTCTTCCAGGCTTTCGAGGGCTGCCTGATAATCCTGGTCGAGCTCGGCCTGTATCTTCTGCATTTCCATCATTTCCGTTTGCTGAACCTGGTTGGTGCTCGAAAGTTTGCTGTTGACATACCATTGGTATCCGTTGAGTCCCAGTAATGCAATAATGGCTGTGATGGCTATGGCAGTAAAATTTTGTTTTGATTGGGTGGTATTCATCTTTGCAAAAATTTATTTTATTAAAACGCGGTAAATATAGGGAGATATTATATAATTTTAGGTGTTTAAATGAAAAATGGTTAGATTCCATGAATAAACTTCATCCGTAAAAACCCTGATATATGTTTTTGGACAAACACTTTTTGAGGCGATGTCTTTTTATCGATATTGAAACCGTTTCTGAAGTTGCCAATTTTGAATTGCTTACTGATGTAAAGAAAGAACTCTGGAGTATGAAGGCCGATCAACTCAGGAGATTCAATACAGGAGGTGATATGGCTCTGGATGATGCTTCTCTATTCGCCGCTAAGGCGGGAATATTTGCAGAATTTTCAAAGGTGGTGTGTATATCAATGGGATTTATGCATTTTGACGGCGAAAACCCCGGCAGTCTGCGTATCAAATCTCTGGCCGGTGATGACGAGCATCGTATACTTGACGATTTTAGCCGCATCCTGGTCAATCATTACAACGATCCTGAAAACAGCAGGATATGCGGCCACAACATCAAGGAATTTGACATACCTTTTCTCTGCCGCAGGATGGTGATTAACCAGATAAAGT
>JAKQGD010000111.1 GCA_029573365.1 Bacteroidota bacterium
CTTACCAATCCTGATCAGCCAGACGGCTCAGTTTATGTAAAGCTGGACGGTGGCTCAGGCAACTATACCTACCAGTGGTCAAACGGTGCGACTACCCAAAATCTGACAGGCGTAAGAGCCGGTATGTATATACTTAATGCCCGCGATAAGAACGGATGTATGGTGACCGCCACCTTTAATGTCAAGCGTGAAAAATTTATGCCTGACCTCGAAATCACCAAGGTGGTCACTGGCCAGAAACTAAGAATAAACGAACTCAACTTTGCAGCAGATAGCTCCAGCATCACCCAGGAAAATTACGAAATCCTGGATGAAGTGTATGAATTCCTGGTATCCAATCCGACAGTATCTGTAGAAATAGGCGGACATACCAATACCATACCACCTCATGAATATTGTGACAAACTCTCTGCAAGCAGGGCCAGAAAAGTAGCGGAATATTTGTATGACAGAGGTGTGCCAAAAAGCAGAGTTACGTACAAAGGTTATGGCAAACGTGAACCTCTTACCGACAGTACATCAGCAGCAGGCAGGCAGAAAAACCAGCGTGTGGAAATCAAAATACTGCAAATGTAGTCACTTGTCTTTTGGAGGTCTGAGGCGGAACGAGTCGAGAAAACGGTCCATGTCAGCATTTAGGCTTTTGGAAGTCGTAGTGTACACCTGTAGGAAATACAACCTGTCGCCGTCGAGGATGAGACGTCCCTTAACCACAAATTTTCTTTGGTCATAGGTAGCACGGAAGATGGCACCGGGCAATTCACCATGGTCGGATGCAGAACTGTACACCAAGTCGCCTTTCAGGTCATCTATGTGGGTGCGGATGCTCGTATCAAACATCTCACGGATCATAGATATACTGTCCGGACTGAAGGTGGACTCAGGATAATCAATATAAGAAAGTAAAAACAGGAAATTGGGTTCGTCAGGTTTTCCTTCGCACATCCATGTCACAGGATATATCGCCCCAATGTCTGTGAGTACTTTTTTCTGGCCATCTCTCATAGTGCCGGGTACCAAAACCTCAAAGTTCTGACCCGGAGCAGAAAATACATTCCAACCTTTCTGGCCTGATACGGGGGCATGGCTTAAAATTAGTACAGCTATAAATGCGATAAATCTGGCAGACACAGGCATGATGTTAGATACTCCTACAAAAACGTCAGAGCCTGCAAAGTAAACAACAGGACTCCACATTTTAAGATTACTTTAACAGGTAATAACCGGTAGCACAGCACACATAATATTTTTAATTAATGTGTATAATATTGATTTTTAATACTTTAAATTCATTTTTAATTTTTTATCAAAATATTGAGTACAAGCGACACTTTACCTGCTTTTATAATCGTAAATGCTTTATTCTCAAATTTTAAAAATTTTCAGTCATGAAATCAATTCATTTAAAGTTCAGTTTTTTAATGCTTCTTTTTGCAGGCTTATTTATTGTTTCGTGTTCCAAGGACAGCAGTGTAACAGATGAAGCAGATGCCTCTGCATACGCCGAAGAGGCTATTTACAGAACGCAGGAATCAGGCAACCTGGGCCGACTCGGTTGCTACGAGCTGGTATTCCCGGTAAAAGTCAATTTCCCTGACAGCACTCAGTCCGGTGAACTCGATTCTTACGAGGACATTAAAACTGCCATCAAGGAATGGAGACTCGACAATCCCAGGACAAAAGGCAGACCATCACTGGCTTACCCTTATGATGTGATCAATGAAGATGGCGAGGTCATTACCATCACCAACAGAGACGAAGAAAAAGCACTCAGAGAGGCTTGCCGTAAGAATTTGTTTGGAAACCATGGTGGACCCTTCGGTGGCGGCCATGGTGGTGGACATCACCCTAAGCTGTGCTTCAAAGTCGAATTTCCATTTAGCGTCATGTTGCCTGACAGCACTATCATCACGCTTAACTCCAAGGAAGACAGAAAAACTCTTCATGAAGCCATAAGGACCTACAAGGAAGCCCATCCGGGAGAAAAATTCCGACCTGAGCTTGTTTTCCCCGTCACTGTGACCATGGAGGATGGCACGCCTGTAACCGTCAACAGCAAAGAAGAACTCAAAGCACTTAAGGATTCCTGCAATTAATCAGGCGAACCTATCAAATCCAGGAACTTAAAAAGCCCGGTGCCTCTGGCCCGGGTTTTTTTGTTTTTATACAGTCAGGTAATGGCATCAGGCCTGTTGGCATCGACTTTTCCGTACTCATCGACATAGATTCTGACAAGAATAAAAAATACAGAAATTAACAGCGGACCGAAAATAACACCTACAAAACCAAATAAACTGATACCGGCCATAACACCCAGCAGGGTGACAAGGGGGTGTACGTCGGCCAGTTTTCGCTGTATCATAAACCTCGCTATGTTATCTACAGAGCCTATGACCAGAAATCCCCAAAGGAGCACTCCGATGCCTTGCAAAGTACCTGCCGTAACAAACTGATATACCGCCAGTGGCAGATATATGGCCAGGCTACCTATAATCGGAATGACAGAACTTATGGCTGTAAGTATGCCCATGAGTACAAATTCTTCTACACCAAATATCCAGTAGCCTATCAACCCGGCGAGACCCTGCACCAGGGCAACCAGCGGAATACCCAGTGCGTTAGAGTATACCAGGGCCCTGAAGTCTGTAATGATAGTTTTTACATTTTTGGTTTTGAAAGGTAGATTTTGCCTCAGCCATTTTTCTACTTCCCGGTTGTTTACCAACAGAAAGTAAAGAATGAGGTACATGATGACGATATTGCCCAAAACATTAATCGTACTGCCCAGCGTCTTTTGGGTAAATGGAATGACACGCTCACTGATTTTCTGCACATTTTCCTGATTAAGAGCATCGATATTGTACTCTCTGAGCAGATACTCATGGATTCTCATAAAAGCATCATTAATGAGCTCAGGATTGGAGATCACGGGAGAAATTTTATCAATGGCTACCTTGCCCATATAGGCCAGTGGTATGATCATCACGATAAATGAAAGCAACATCAGCGAAAGTGCCGCCAGTGTGGGATTCCATCTAAGGATGATGACCATGTATTTCATCCTGTGCATGAGTATGACGTACAGAGTCACGGCTCCCAACAGAGCCCCAATCAGAAAATACAACTCATTGACTATGACAAAACCCATAATAATCAGCAAAGCAAGGAAAAACACCTGCCTGACGATATTGGGGTGTATGATGAATTTGTGAGAACCAGGTTTGAGGCCCATAAAAAGTGATTTGATTGTACAAAGTAAACAATTTTGTTGGACTATTGCTTCCAAAACCTGTAGATGAATTTGGCAAAATACTTTGTGTAATTAGCACTGTATATGATCCTGCTCATTGACTGATCTCTTAAAAAGGTATATTTTTGTGACAATCAAAAAATACATTTGCTCACTTTCTAAAACAAGGGTCATGAAAAAATTATGGTTTTTTGCTATTTTGCTGACAGGTCTGATGGCTTGTAACAAAGAGAGTACAAACACGGTTAACCTCAGAATTGCCAACCTGAGCGGATCAGATCTTCAAAATATCCAGGTCAATCCTTCAGGCCGACTCGAAAACTACGGTGACCTGCGTGTCGGCGAAGTGTCCCTCTACAAGGCTTTTGACATTGTGTATTCCTATGCCTACATCCGGGTCAATATGGGTGATGAAGTCTATGTTTTCCAGCCCATAGACTATGTCGGGGAAGTGCCTTTGGAAAATGGTAATTATACCTACGAACTTTCTGTCGTAGACAAGTCACTCTCTATCCGGCTCAAAGAAGACTGATTTTCCTATCTGTCCATTGCATTGCAGCAGCCAATACCAAATATCAACCATGGTATCCTGCTTTTCCTTGGTAAAAATCGGGATGTCTGTCGTTTCCATTAACAATTTCGGCGTAAGCCGGAAACATTAACTTTTTATTGTGCGTCAAGCGGATAAACTGGTGCATCTTTATACCGCAAACAGAAATTATTCGCCGGGTATTTTCGTTATACTCAGCAGAAAATAGTGGAGTCTTTGCATTGTATTGGCAAAAGGTCAAATTCCAGGCTGAAGACGCTGACTGTTTACGTATATTTTTGACACACATTTTATCACATTTAATAGCAGGAAAAGGATGAAGACCTTATTCATGGCAGCATTTAGTATCATCATGGGATTTTCAATGAGCAATATTTTTAATAAAGACTACGATTATGAGAAGGCCTGGCAGGAAGTCTCAAAATATATAGAACAGGGCTTGCCTAAATCTGCCCTCGAAAAAACGGAAGAGATTTTTAAAATTGCCGAAAGTGAAAAAAACAACCCTCAACTGGCCAAATCTGTCGTATACCTGTCCCGTCTGACGATGATGACCGACGAAAAAGGCATCGAAAAATCCATAGAACGCATGGAGTCCATCATACGGACTCAGTCACCACCTGCAGACAGAATCACAGCCTCATACCTTGCAGAGCTGTATCAGAGATATTTTGACAATTACCGATGGGAAATATCACAAAGGTCAGAGCTGGCCGGCGAAAAAGGACCCGATTTCCGTACCTGGACCACAGGTCAGTTTTTGGCCACGATAGAAAAATGGTATCTCTATTCGGTAGAGGACAAAAAATCTGTCAACCTGCCTATAGAAAACTGGCAGCCCATCCTCAGCGAATACGACAAAGAAGGGGTACCTTTCAGACCTACACTGTACGAAGTTCTGGCAGACCGGGCCATGACGTTTTTTAGCAATTACGACGGTTATACCAACGAAAACCAACAGAGTTTTCAGGTAGACAAAGCAGAATATTTCGCTACAGCAGAAAAGTTTATCAAGCTGAATACAGAAACCTCCGACCCATCTTCAGCACGCTACAAGGTCATCTCCCTGTACAAAGACATCCTCAGCACGCAGATAGAAAGGCGGGATAAAACAGCACTGGCAGCATATGATTTGCAAAGAATCCAATATGTTAACAGCCAGTCCACCCTGCAAAACAAGGACGAACTATACCTCAAAGCCCTTGAAAATCTCGCCGGAGCCTACTCAGAAATACCTTACCATGCTGACATTGCAGCAGTATGGGCCGAACAATGGCGAGCTGACAGCGAAGACTCCACAGCCCATGTCAAAGCACTCGAAATATGCGAAAAGGCTGCTAAAAAATACTCTAAATCTCCGGGAGCAGCAAAATGCCGCAACATCATTACTAGCATAAAAATGCCTTCGATGCAGCTTTACGGCGAAAATGTGTACACCGCGGGCAGGCAGCTGCTTTTTGCAATGGAACACAATAACGTCTCTGATGCCGTCGTAGAGACGGTAAGACTGGGCAAGGACTTTAACGAAATGACCTTGAACCGCAATCAGGAGCAAATCATCGAATACCTCGACAAGCAACCCAAGGTCAGCACCCTGAACCTCAAACTCAACAAAAGCAAATGGTACCGGTCGCAGAAGACCGAGTTTGATCACAAAAGCCTTCCTTATGGAAATTATGCCCTCATAGCAGGAAATAAAAATGGCAACACAACTAGACAATACCTGTTTTTTACGGTTTCTGACCTTGCCTATACGACCTTTCTGGCCGATGGTGTGAGGTATGTAGATGTCTCCGACAGGACCACCGGAGCACCTGTCAGTGGTGCACGGGTTACCATGTATGAGCAAGAATACAACCCCGGGCGAAGGAGATACGATTTCCGCCTTGCCGGCGAATATACCACGGACGCCAAAGGCAGGGTTAGAGTATCCGATAAACTCGAAAGGAACTTCAGGATTACTGTAACCAAGGGCAAGGATGAGCTCGACCTGCACAGATACCATTACAACTACGGCAGGACAGAAAACAATGAGTTTCGTTTTGCAGAATTTTATACCGATCGCTCCATCTACAGACCCGGTCAGGTGGTATTTTTTAAAGCCATCCTCCTGCACAGCGACAACAACCGCATTCCTTCCATACTCGCCAAAGAGCAGGTGGAAGTAGTCTTCAGGGACGCCAATTATCAGGAGGTTTCAAGGCAAAAACTGACATCTAATGACTTTGGCAGTGTAAACGGATCATTTACCATACCAACAGGCAAACTGACAGGCAACTACACCCTCGAGGTATCGTCATCATCAGGCATCAGCGGCACTAAAAGCATAAATGTAGAAGAATACAAAAGACCGACCTTCGAAGTGGTCGCTGACACGCTTCGAGGCGAATACCAGGTAAATGACATGATAACTGTAGGCGGAGTGGCCCGCACACTTGCCGGTACAGCCGTAGACGGAGCCTCAGTAAAATACCGAGTAGTGAGGACGGCACGTATGCCCTGGTGGGGCTGGTGGTGGCGAATGCCATATCAGTCTCAGGAGTTTATGGTATCTCAAGGGACCACAGAAACGAATGCTGAAGGCAGGTACACCATCACGTTTGAAGCCATACCCGACCTTAAGGTAGCCCAAAAAGACAACCCGGTCTTCAATTACAGCGTAGAAGTTGATATCACCGACCAGCGTGGCGAAACAGCTTCTGAATCCACGACTGTATCTGCAGGATACACTGCTTTCAGCCTTTCGGCCAATGTAGGCAGAGAAACCGACTTATCTGATCTTAAACCCATAAAAGTCACATCCAAAGGTACCCAGGGACAGGATGTACAGACTAGCGGCTCCATCACCGTTTCCAGGCTGAAAGAGCCCACCACTGTCAAGGTCACCAAATACTGGGAAGGTAAAACGGACTACCCGATTCCCTCACCACTGTGGGAAAAACACTTTCCCGACTACCCTGCCCCGGCAGAGACCGACCTTTCAAAATGGCCGGTAGAGTCAAAGGTGTACAGCGGCATGTTCGATACCAGGGATTCCATCGATGTAAAAAATGTCCTCAAACCGGGCGTGTACAAAGTGGAACTGGAAGCCACCGATAAAAACCGGAAAAAAGTAGTCACAGTACAGTACTTTATCATTACGGACTTCGGGAAAAAGGTATTTCCAAAATCTGATTTTCTGTTTGTCAGCAAGCTTAAAAACGAATATGCTCCCGGCGAAAAAGTGGAGATGACATTTGGTGCCGTCGGTAAACCTGTGTATGTACATTTAATCGCAGAAAAAGAGGGCCGCATCCTCCGTGATGAGACCATCAAGGCAGACAATACCGGCAGGTTTTCGCTGCCTGTCACCGAAGACCTCAGAGGTGGTGTCCATATCAAAATCTGGTATATCATCAGTAACAGACATTTTGAGCGTTCGTACAACATAAACGTACCGTGGACCAACAAGCAGTTAAATATCCGGTTTGAAACCTTCAGGGACAAAACCCTACCAGGCAGCAAAGAGGAATACAGAATTAAAATCTCAGGCTATAAAAATGAAGCCGTGGCTGCAGAGATGGTCAGTGCCATGTATGACGCTTCCCTGGACCAGTTTGTAGCTCACAGCTGGAGAAAAGACTTTTATCCGGAGTCCTGGGCCCAGCTCAACACAGAAACTCCGGGCTTCAATCTGGTGACCGGCCAGTTTTACACATACGGCAACGTAGGTTATGAAGAAGTCAAAGAACCATTGCTGCCGACCCTGATTCCGTTGACCGAATACTACGGCTATGGGCGTGGCAGAGTGATGGCCAAGCGTGGTGGTGCCCCAAGAGAGGAGGTTCTTATGATGGATGCAGCAACTGCCCCACAGGCTGCAGAAGCAGGTAATGACATTGTAACAAATAAAGAGGCCGCAACCACTGCCCTCCAGCCAACCAAAGATGGAACCTCAGAAAAAAAGGAAGACCAGTCCTTCTCTCCTCGTAAGAACCTTAAAGAGACCGTATTTTTCTTTCCTGAGCTAAGGACCGACAAAGATGGCAACCTCATCCTTGCATATACAAATAATGAGGCCCTGACGAGATGGAAACTTATGTCTTTTGCACATACCAGGGATTTTCGCACGGCATACGACGAAAGAACCGTTCAGACCCGCAAAGAACTGATGGTATTTCCAAATGCTCCCAGATTTATCAGAGACGGTGATGTGGTCAGCTTTACAGCCAAGGTGAGCAATCTTTCGGACCAAAACCTGAACGGAAAAGCAAGGCTTACCATAATGGATGCCATCACAATGCAGGATGTCACCAACGAACTGGTAAAATCCCAGGCTTTTTTGAGCTTTAACATCGATAAGGGCAGGTCTCAGGGCTTGTCGTGGGATATTTTTGTACCCGACACAAAATATCAGGCTCTTACGTACACAGTCACTGTAGAGGCAGAAAATCATACCGACGGAGAAGAAAATACCATTCCTGTCGTTACAAACCGCATTTTGGTGACAGAATCCATGCCTATGTGGATAAAAGGAAATGAAACCAAAAGTTTTGATTTCAAGGCTTTCAGGACACAGGTGAGTCCTACAGCTACCGATTTCAGGTATACGGTAGAATTTACTTCCAGCCCAATATGGTACGCCGTACAGGCCCTGCCCTATGTAAATCAGCAGTCACACGCAGGCACACAGGCCCTTGTGGACAGGCTTTACGCCAATGCACTTGCGTCAGGTATCGCCAATACTCACCCTAAAATAAAAGCCGTTTTTGACCAGTGGATGACCAGGGATAAAAATGCACTCATCAGCAATCTGTCTAAAAACGAGGAACTTAAAACCGCCATCCTTGAAGAAACACCGTGGGTCAGGCAGGCACTTACTGAGTCGGAACAAAAGAGAAACATAGCCGTCCTCTTTGACCTCACACGTATGGCTGACGAAAAAACCACAGCCATCACCAAACTTGCCGAAAGACAGCTGCCAAACGGTGGATTTCCATGGTTTCCTGGAGGCAGGGACGACGAGTATACTACTCAGAATGTTATGGAAAACATCGGCCACCTGTACCGTCTGGGAGTCCTCGACATGAATGATCCGATCCTGTCCAATATGACCGCACGTGCCCTCAGATACCTGGACGAAAGTCTTAAAACAAGATATGAAAAGCTGAAAGAAAATGTCAGAAAATACGGAGGCAACCTCAGTGACGACCACCTCGACGATCTTTCAGTACATTACCTGTATACACGTACTTTTTTCAGCCACGTAAACCCGCTGCCTGATACTAAGGATGCCAAGGAATACTACTTCGGTCAAGCCAGAAAATACTGGACCAAAAGAGGACTTTACACACAAGCCCTCATAGGCCTCATTATGGACAGAAACAGTGACAAAACCGTGGACGACATCATCAGATCACTTAGAGAAAAATCCTTCAGCTCGGAGGAACTAGGCATGTACTGGAATGAAGGCAATGGTTTTTACTGGTACCAGCTACCCATAGAAAGACAAGCCACCATGATCGAGTTATTCAGTGAGGCGGGAGGTAAAGCTAATGAAACCGACAGAATGAAGATATGGCTACTTAAAAACAAGCAGACAAACCACTGGAAAACCTCCAAAGCCACTGCAGCGGCCATATATGCTATGCTGATACAAGGCGAAACGGCAGGTATTTCCGGCTGGATCACCGAAGGCAACCTTCCGTCTGTTACCGTAGGCAGCAAGGAATTGTATGCTTCTGAACATTCGGCGGAAGCAGGCTCAGGCTACATCAAAAAGGCATGGCAGTCAGAACCTCTATCTAAGGACCTGGCCTCTGTCAAAGTGACCAACAGAAACAAATCCGTGGCGTGGGGAGCAGCCTATTACCAGTACTTCGAAAAGTCAGATAAAATTCGCGGATTTACTGATACTCCGCTTACGCTCAATAAAAAATATTACCGTGTCGATGCCTCCCCTAAAGGTAATGTCCTCGAAGAAGTCAAAGCCGGTACGGTCATTAAACCCGGCGACAAGCTCAGGGTCAGAATCGAACTGAGGGTAGACAGGCAGATGGAATACGTACACATGAAAGACATGAGGCCCAGTGGTTTCGAACCGCAAAATGTACTGTCAGAATACAAATATCAGGGTCAACTGGGGTATTACGAAAGCACCCGCGACCTGGCCACACATTTTTACTTTGATTATCTGCCCAAAGGCACATTTGTATTTGAATACCCTGTCATAGCTGTGCACAAAGGAGACTTTTCGGCCGGTATAGCCACCATAGAGTGCAGCTACGCTCCCGAATTTACAAGCCATAGCGAAGGCATCAGGGTTAAGGTAAAATGACATTCACGAACCTCTGACAAATTCATCCGGGCAAACCAGCCCTAAACACTTTACGGTCTTTTTGGTTTCTTATTGGTAAAAATCAAAACCATGTACGAAGCCATCAAACCCCTTCATTCCTACTTTGCCTGGGCAGTACTTTTTGTTGTTGCAGTGGCTGTGGTTCTTGCTGGTGCTGCCTTTATCTCGGGACAGAACAGGTCCAACCAAAAAGCGGCCCTGTTTGCCGTGATTGCGGCACATATCCAGTTGCTTTTGGGACTGATTTTGTATTTTGTTTCTCCTCAGGGCATGGACAATCTCTCGTCAGCAGCCATGAAAGACCCGTTTGCCAGACTACTGGCAGTGGAGCATCCTTTGACCAATATCATCGCCATAGTGCTGATAACACTCGGCTACAGCAGGGCCAAAAAAATGGCTTCAAATGCAGCGGCCAATAAGACCTTGTTTATTTTTTATGGTATAGCCCTCCTGTTGTTGCTAAGCAGGATACCATGGGCGGCGTGGCTGGGTCTTTAAAAATTTTCCATCACTGCCGGCTATGACGTGGGTCATGGCTATCAAAAGACTTCCGGCTTATCTTTGGCTTGGTTTACTCCCTCTACCTTGATTGTTGTAATTCAGGGCATGGAAATATTAAAATACCAAAAGACAAAGCGATGAAAACAGGAAAATACGCCATTTTGGTCATATTGCTCTTCAACGCCATAGGAGCACTGTCTGCTGGGTATCTCTTTATGACTGACCCCTCAGGCGTAAAAATGGGAATGTCTGCGGAGATGCTCCAATAAAGTCCCTTCCATGATTTTTTTATACCCGGTGTCGTGCTTTTTGTAGTTAACGGTCTCCTTAGTGCTGTAACGTTAGTGCTCTATCTGACCGGTCACAAACTGGCACTCAGACTGGTACTGCTGCAGGGTGTGATTTTATGCACGTGGATCTTTGTGCAGATAATCATGCTCAGGCTTATACACCCTATGCACCTTGTGATGGCCGCTGCCGGCCTTTTGCTTATTTTTTATGGCATGGGCAGGAGTTACAGGTGACTACCCGATATTAGTAAAAAAAAGGGCCGGAATAATTCCGACCCTTTTTTAATTTTAATTACCATTATTTTGCTGAATCGCTATTACTGTCTGGCAGCCTGTGTTTTGTCATTTAGTTTTTTCAGTTGCCTTTTGACGGTTTCAAGAGCATCATCAAACGAGGATTCAAAAGTTTTGTCCGTGTTTGTAGCCACTAGGGTCTTTCCCGGAACGTTCATTTTCACTTCGACTATTTTGTCTTTTACCTGCCCGGAATTTTCCAACTTGAGGTATACTGTGGCCTCGATAATTTTTGGATAAAATTTCTCCAGTTTTTGAAGTTTATCACCAATGTAATCCTTCAACTTTTGATCGGCAGAAAAGTGAACCGCCTGAAATGTTACTGTCATACTTCAAAAATATTTTATTGGTTAAGAATAATCATGAGTCTATAAATTTTATAACGGCTCAAGTGGTAAAGAAGTTTACTGTTTGTTAATAAATTGCAAATTCACGGTTCGTTACCTGACCGCGGATGGGCTTTGGTGTAGGCTTCCTTAAGTTTAGAAATACTGTTGTGGGTATATACCTGTGTAGCTGCCAGATTGGCGTGGCCGAGCAACTCCTTGATGGCATTTAGGTCTGCTCCGCGGTCCAGCATATGGGTTGCAAACGAATGCCTTAGCACATGGGGGCTTTTTTTGGAAAGGCTGGTCACGCCTGACAGTTTGCGGGTTACAATGCTATGTACGAGCCTTGGATATATTTTTTTCCCTTTGTCTGTCAGCAGCAGAGCGTCGGCATCCAGAATCAACACCTTTGCACGGGCATCCAGGTATTGTCGCACGGAAGTGATGAGGGCGTCGGTCATAGGTATGCTTCTGACTTTGTTGCCTTTGCCTACCACCCTGATTTCCTTTCTGGCGAGGTTTATATCGGAGAGTTTTAGTCCTACCAGTTCTGCCCGCCTGATGCCTGTACTGTAGAGCAGTTCTATTATAAAGTCGTCCCTATGCATGATGTAAGGGTCCTCCCCTTCCGTAGCGGCTATACTGGTTTCCAATAGCCGCCCTATGTTTGCATCCTGGACAATAACAGGCAACCTCTTGGCTTTTTTAGGTGCCACTATTTTGAGCATGGGGTTTTTAGTGACTAGTGACCTTTTAAGTGCCCATTTATAAAACGACCTGAGGGCAGATATTTTACGGTTGACGGACTCCGCTGTCATGGCCTCTCCCATCATCAAAACGATCCAAGACCTCACATGGGTGTGCCTTATGTCAGCAAGGTCTGAAGTCCCCATTTCCCGCAGACAAAATGCAGCAAACTGCTTCAGATCATTGCCATAGGATATATTGGTGTGTTCGCTGTACTTTTTCTCCACTCGGAGGTAAGCCAGGAAGTCGTCAATCAGCCCTTCGAATTTCAAGTCTTAAATTTTATACAAATTAAATATTTTTTTAATGTGTGTCAAAATTTTTTCGGTTAAATTTCAAAATTTGTTACATTTATGAAAGAAATACTTATCTCATGCTCGAAGCATCCGTAAAACAATTCAGATATTACAAGCAACTCGCCGACAAGGCCATAACTCAGGTACCGAAGGAAAGTCTTTTTCATCGGTTTCATGAGGAGGACAACAGCATCGCTGTCATCATCCGGCACATGGCAGGAAACATGAAATCTCGCTGGACAAACATTTTTACTGAGGACGGCGAAAAGCCATGGAGAAACCGCGACGGAGAGTTTGAAGATCCGGGCACCGATGCTGCTCAGCTGCTACAAACGTGGAAAGACGGATGGAAGCTTTTATTTGACACCTTGGAAAGCCTGAAGAAAAAAGACCTTAAGAGAATCATTTACATCCGCAACGAAGGGCTCACGGTATCAGATGCCATCATACGTCAATTGTGCCATTACAGCTATCACTGCGGACAGATTGTCTATAAATGCAAACAACTCTCAGGAGGTGACTGGCAGAGCCTGTCCATTCCCCGAAAGGGGTCACAGGAATACAACCTGAAAAAATTTGAGCAGGTCAGGGAAAAACGTG
>JAKQGD010000625.1 GCA_029573365.1 Bacteroidota bacterium
AAATTACCTTAAAAGGTCATTGCAGCTTGTGCCGAATGATGCCGAAACCATGCGTCTGCTGGGAGTTGTCAATGGAATCAAAGGCAACCATGCGGAGGCTATTCGATATTTTGAAATGGTAGTGCAGGCAGACCCTAAAAATGCTGTCAATTACCTGAATCTCAGCAATGCCTGCGAACAGTCAGGCAACAAAGTCAAAGCACAGGAATATATGAATACGGCACTGAGCCTGGACCCTGATGTGATAAAAAAACAAGGTAATCGCTAAATTTTAAATAAATTTTAGGGACTAAAACCAACAACCCGACGTCTAAAGCAAACATCTTTAGTGAGAGTAGTGATGAAGTACGCAGGTTTTTTATTGATATTTCTAATACTTATGGTTACATCCGGCACAGGAGAACTGGCCGGGCAAAGCTATTTGGAAAGAGAGGACAACTGGGTCCGCAGTACGATATCAGGCATGAGCCTGGAACAAAAGATAGGCCAGCTGTTTATGGTCAGGGCATATTCTAAGGGCAACGCTGCTGAAGAGACACTTATTACGGAGTATATCCGAAAATATCACATCGGAGGTATTTGTTTTTTTCAAGGCTCTCCGGCCAATCAAATCAACCTGATCAACAGGTTTCAGACCCAGTCGAGGATACCCATGTTTATGGGCATCGATGGAGAGTGGGGACTGGGCATGAGGTTTCCCGATGCTGCCATTTCCTTTCCAAGGCAACTGATGTTGGGAGCCATCAAAGACAACAGGCTCATTTACGAAATGGGAAGGGAGGTAGCCAAACATTGTAAGCGGGCAGGCATTAACATCAATTTTGCCCCATCTATCGACATAAACAACAATCCGTCAAACCCGGTCATTTACGATCGGTCTTTTGGCGAGATACCCCAAAACGTCACGGCCAAAGGCTATATGTATATGAAGGCTATGGAGGATGAAGGTATACTGTCATGTGTCAAACATTTTCCTGGACACGGAGACACAGATGTAGACTCACATGAAGACCTCCCAACATTAAATCACAACCTCAGCAGGCTGGAGCAGACCGAGTTTTATCCATTCAGGCGTCTTGCCAGCCAGGGAGTAGGAGCTATGATGATAGGCCATCTCAATGTACCCGCCCTTGATGCGAGGCCAAACCGTCCGACCACCCTTTCGCATAAGGTTATTAAAAACATACTGCGTGACGACATGGGCTTTAACGGGTTGCTTATTACCGATGCCATGGATATGAAAGGTGTCACAAATTATTTTCCTAACGGCATTGCCGAAGCGGAGGCTTTTGTTGCAGGCAACGATATCATCCTGCTGCCTGAAAATCTGCCCAAAGCCATTAAAGCTATAAAGGATTATATAGTGGCTGGCAAAATAACCCTTGACCGCATCGACGAGAGCGTAGAACGCATCCTCAGGGCAAAATACAAAGTAGGACTCAACGCCATACCGGGTTTCGAGCCTGCCCGAGTAACCGACTATCTCACACGGGGAAAAGCAGAAGGCATAAAACAAAAATTGTCAGCATCGGCATTGACGCTGCTCTCAGACAGGGACGGTATCCTACCATTGCAGGAAATATCAGGTGCCAGTGTGGCCTCACTTAGCATAAACACCATAAGGAAGACCCCTTTTCAGGATAGGGTAGACTCTTATACTGAGGGCAGGGATTACCAGCTCATGCCACAGCAGTCCGCAGCATATTATCAGCAGATGATGCAGACGTTGAGTCAGTTTGACCTCGTGCTAGTGGCCATTCATACTTCGGGCAAAAGGAGCGACTTTTCGCGGGAAGTGCCTTCCGGCCTGGTGACTTTCCTGTCAGATCTGCAAAAAAGAACCAGGGTTGTCATTTCGTTGTTTGGTAGCCCCTATCTGGCTTCGTCACTTGATTTTGCGGAGCATCTGCTGCTTTGCTATGACAACGATCCTGTGACACAGGATGTGGCGGTGCAGGCTATTTTTGGGTCGGGTGACATAAGTGGTACCCTCCCGGTTTCTGTAAATGGCAAGTGGCCGGCAGGATTTGGACTACAAAAGGAAGGACTGGGCCGACTGGGATATGCCAGACCTGAAATGGTGGGCCTTTCAAGTGACACCTTACGTAAGATAGACAGCGTCATGGCAGAAATGATAAACCTTAAGGCAGCACCCGGAGGTCAGGTCCTGGTAGCCAAAGACGGAAAAATAATTTTGCAGAAGTCGTACGGCAAACTGTCTCCTGATGGATATTACGTCAACAACAATACGATCTACGACGTAGCCAGCGTAACCAAGGTACTGGCGACCACACTGGCAGTCATGAAACTCACTGACCAAAATCGTATCAATATAAATAATCCGATCCGAAACTACATAGCCGGTATTGATACGACCGACAAGGCAGGGTTGATTCTTCGGGATATCATGGCCCATCACGGCAGACTCATATCCTGGATTCCATTTTATGAGTATACGCTCCAAAAAGGCAGGTCCCAGTTGCCTAATTCCAGATATTACAGCCAGACTCTGAATGAAAATTTCAATATACCTGTGGCCGCAAACCTGTTTATGCGTAACGATTACAGGGACAGTATGTACCAGATGATATGGAAAAGTACACTTAGAGAAAGGAACGACTACAGATACAGTGACCTCGGCTTTATGATCGTACAAAAAGTGGTGGAAAACCAATCGGGCCAGCATCTCGATAATTATGTAAACCAATGGTTTTACAAGCCTATGGGACTCCGGAATACCGGATTCAGGCCTTTAATGACACATTCTGTATCGAGCATGGCTCCCACGGAGATTGATAATTATTTCAGACACCAGATTTTGCGTGGTTATGTGCATGACATGGGAGCTGCAATGATGGGCGGTGTATCCGGCCATGCCGGATTGTTTTCGACGGCAGGCGATATGGCCGTGCTTATGCAGATGTTACTCAACAAAGGGACCTACGGAGGCACAAGGTTTCTCAGGCCGGAAACTGTTTCACTTTTTACTTCGAGGCACGATCGTTCGAGCAGGCGGGGACTGGGATTCGACATGAAAGAACTGGACAGTGCCCGTACAAAAAACGTTTCGGATCTCGCTCCGCCATCCGTTTTTGGACATACAGGTTTTACAGGTACAGCGGCGTGGGCCGATCCGGAAAATAACCTTGTTTATATCTTTCTCACCAACCGTACTTATCCCGGACGACACAATCAGACATTTAACAACAGAGAATACCGTTTAAAGGTCCAAACCCTGATTTACAGGGCAATGGAAGGATATAAAAATTTTGATTATCTGTAATTAGCCTGCTTTGCTGATCCTGGAACGAAAGTATTTGGGATTGACAAAAAGAAGTCCAAAAGACTCTCCATCTTCTTTTTTTGTACTCGAATGATGGGCTCCATGGGCCCTGAGGATAGCCCTGCTGTATTTATTGTCTAGTTGTCTGAACCACTTGAATCTCTGATGGATATACACGTCGTGTATAAGGAAGTAGATCAGCCCGTATATAGATATGCCTATGCCTATAAATAATACCCACCTGTAGTCGGCATATAAGGAACCAACGATGTAACAAAACATGCTGGGTAATGCAAATACAAGAAAAAAAAGGTCATTTTTTTCAAAAAACCCCGTCTTTTCGTAGTGGGGTTTGTGATGATCCTCGTGCCATATCCACAGCCATCCGTGCATGAGATACTTATGGGCAGCCCATGCGACAAACTCCATGCCAAGAACGGTCAGCAAGGTGATGATAATATAAATCAGAAAAGTCATAAGGACCATTTTTACGGTTAAACACCTTTCAAGACAAATTGATTATAAAAAACAGGCTTTTTTCGAAAATCTTACCGTTTGCCCTCACGAAGTTAATTGCTGACATTTTAGAGCAAACTTACTGATTTATCAAACAGGCAAAATTCCTTGGCAAGGCCAATGCTCAT
>JAKQGD010000301.1 GCA_029573365.1 Bacteroidota bacterium
TTCTGGCTGAGGAATGCAAAAACCGCCGCATTCCACTGGTTTCTCCCTGGCAGACAAGCACCAAAATCACCGTGGAAAACCCATATTATGTCCAAATGAAACCCAACCTAAAGGATCATTTCCTTAAGATGGCACAGTCTACGGCAGACTCATATCAAAAAGGGGATGTAGTGATTGTAGGCAAAGACAACAAGGAAACTCAGGCTTGGATTAAATATTTCCAGGATGCTGCCAAAGAAAAAACAAGCGAAAAAGATTTTTTTAGTACCTATTTCGTCAACAATGACAGTCTCAGTCTGGGACCTACCGCCTTTTGGCGAATGTTAAAAAATCCAAGGCTGAGGGCAGTCATCATACCCAACTACTCTTACAACGACGAAGAGTTTATCTATTCCTGCCTTAGGCGTCTAAGTGCCGAAAAAGGGGGGCGGTCACTGTCTGTGTACGGCATGCCGATCATGTATGATTCTGACAAGATAGATTTTGACTTTTATCACTCCCTGCAGATGAAGGTAGTCATGTCTGATTTTGTTGACCAGGACCATGGCAAGATCAGGGAATTCAGGCGGGAATTTCTTGATATGTTTGGCGAGATACCTACCGACGAAGCGGTAAAAGGCTATGACATGATGCTATACATAGGCCGCAACCTCATAAACAACGGCAAAAACTTCCAGTATTACCTGGAAAATGACTCGGCATCGTACCTCCATAGCATTTACGAAATCAGAAAAGCCAAGTCCGAAGATTCGCCGGTGGCCAATGACCCTGCCAAGTTTGACTATTTTGAAAATAAACATCTGGACATTATCGAGTTCAGGGGCAACAAATGGGAAATAAAAAGATAACCGCTTTTCCCGATGCTCCTCTTGTAAATGAGGGTAGGGCAGAAAAAATTAAAGCCCTGGTAGCTAGAAGGCAGCAGCTCACAGTCATCCTCGAAAATGTACACGATCCTCACAACATAGGTGCCGTACTCAGGTCGTGTGATGCTGTCGGTGTGCCGGAGGTTTTTATACTTTACACAGAGCAAAGCCACAATTATCATCAGCGGTACATAGGCACAAACACAGCATCAGGAGCTAAAAAATGGGTAAAAGCCTGGTATTTTGACGACCTGGACAAATGTTTTGAAGCCGTCAGGCAAAAATATAAAAAGGTATACGGCACTTTTCTGGGCCATGATTCGGTGTCACTCTACAGCCTCGACCTGACGGAGCCTGTAGCTCTCATGTTTGGCAATGAGCACGCAGGCATATCCGGTGAGGCAGTACAGAAGCTTGATGGTAACTTTATCATTCCGCAGTATGGTATGGTGCAAAGCCTTAATATCAGTGTGGCCTGTGCGGTATCCCTGTTTGAAGCATCACGTCAAAGGTCTGCCGCAGGTATGTATGAAGGGCCTTATAATCCCGGTAATCCTGCACATGTGGATATGATGAATGGGCTTGTGAGCAGCCATGTGACATCGCCCAGAAAAAAAAGGGTGTGACAGACACCTTCCGGTGAATGGGCCATCCCGGTCAAAGTCAATCTCGTAAAAAGGAAATGGATACCCCATATGTTTATAGGCTTGTTGTCAATTTACTCTTGGTAGGAACTTTTATTCGATTTATCGAATTATTAGTAACCGTTGGCTGGCAGTATGGTACCTTTGCAGTCACTAAATAACAAGGCATGTCCACAAGTTTAAAAGATATTTTTGAGATTTCGGAGATAATGGATGACAAAGTCCTGCTTAAGCTGCTTACAGCCCTGAGCAATGCCCAGTCCAAAGATTTTGATTACCTCAAATTTAAACAATCGTATAAATCGCTCATCGGCCTCGGCATGGACGAATCCACGGCCGCAAGGAGTGCGTTCCTGACAGCCTCGACCATGGGTCTGACCAAGGAAAAGCTGATGATGACCGTGCAGCATTATAAAAACACCCTCAATTCGGAAAAGGAACAGTTTGCCCTGGCACTAAAAAATCAGATAGCCAACAATGTAGATGCACGGGTCCTTGAGGTCAATCGCCTGAACGAAAAAATAAGCGAAAACAACCGAAAGATGGAGCAAATGAAAAAGGAAAATGAAATTATCGGCCAGCAAATAGTCAGAGTGAGCCAAGAGGCAGAGGCTTCAAAGTCCAAAATCGAAGATACAAGAAACAAATTTGTCACTACCTTTGATGCTCTGTACAGGGAGATTGACGAGGATGGGACCTTATATGACAAGATCCTGTAAATTCTTGAAGCAAATTGCAATAAATATTTTGAAACATCATAATTTTACCCATCAAATCACAAGACGTTATGGCAACTTTTCCTAATACTGACGTAAAACCAAAATCCTTTTGGCAAAAACCGGAAGGTACCACCGGAGCAATTTTCCTCATGGCTATTATCGCGGGAATAGCCTTCATACTTTTTAAGTACAGTGCTGCGATCCTGGCCATGCTTTCCAATACTCTCGGTATTGTAGCTCTTTTGGCCGTCCTGGGAGTGATCATCTATATGGTACTTGACCCCAAATGGAGAACCCTCGTCTCTTACATGTATAAAAGCATCATGAGGTGGATCACCGGCCTTTTTGTCACCATCGACCCCATAGGTATCCTTAAAAATTATATATCCGATCTCCAGGACAATCTCCAGAAGATGGGTACACAGATCGGCAACCTCAAGGGCCAGATGAGAAAACTCGTCACCATGGTCGACGAAAACAATAAAGAAATAAACAATAACATGCTTATCGCCAAAAAAGCTAAGGAACAGGGCAATGACAGTGCCATGCTTCTGGCAAGCAGGAAAGCAGCAAGGCTTCAGGAAAGCAACGAAAAATATACGGCCCTGCACAATAAGATGTCCATCCTGTACAGGGTGTTGACCAAAATGTACGCAAACTCAGAGATACTCATAGAAGACACTACTGACCAGGTCAAAGTCAAGGAGCAGGAACGGAAAGCCATCAGGGCGAGCCACTCAGCCATGAGGTCAGCCATGTCTATCATCAAGGGAGATGCAGACAAGAGAGCCATGTTTGACCAGGCCATGGAAGTCATAGCCGACGACGTAGCCAACAAAGTAGGCGAAATGGAAAGGTTTATGGAGATGTCTTCCAGCTTTATGAATTCCATAGACCTGCAAAATGGAGTATTCGAAGAACAGGGTCTCAAAATGCTCGAAGAGTACGAAAAGAACTCTACGCTCCTGCTTTTGGGTGGCAAAGAAAAGGCAGATGATGACATCCTGGATTTGAAGCAGCCTGTACAATTGCCCAAGGGTACAGATACACAGTACGATGGCCTCTTCAACTCATAAAAACGCATATTTTTAAAAAATCGATAAAGAAAGCCTTGCTTTAACAAAAAAGCAGGGCTTTCTTGATTTTAGTTCAAATGTAAATAGGGTTGACTAACTTTTTTATTATAGAAAAAAAGGAAATCTCGGAGTTTATTAAACAGCATGTTTTTACATCGGCCATCTGCCCCAAAGCGTGAGTGATTGGAGCGGCATGCTGTGCATACAGCGGAAAGCACGACCCTGCGAGGCAGGGACACGCCAGAAAGAAAATCAAAGGTAAAGAAGGATTCGCTAGCTCGGTTTCTGTTTTGCCACCAGCACTCTCTGTACCATATATTTTTTTAGCTTTGCATCATAATATCTAAATACCGCAAGATTTGAAACGTATACTGATTACCGGGGCTGCCGGTTTTATAGGATCACATCTGTGTGACAGGTTTATCCGCGAAGGGTATCATGTGATAGGCATGGACAATCTGCTGACAGGCAACATCAAAAACATAGAGCACCTATTTCCTCTGGCCAATTTTGAGTATTACCACCATGATGTGACCAAGTTTGTACATGTGCCGGGAAGGCTTGATTACATTCTGCATTTTGCGTCTCCTGCCAGTCCTATAGACTACCTCAAAATGCCCATACAAACCCTCAAGGTGGGCTCGCTTGGTACACACAACCTGCTGGGACTGGCCAAGTCCAAGGAAGCACGCATCCTGATAGCATCCACCTCTGAAGTGTATGGTGACCCGCTGGTACACCCGCAAAAGGAAGATTACTGGGGCAATGTCAACCCTATCGGTCCCCGCGGAGTGTATGATGAAGCCAAGAGATTTCAGGAGGCCATAACCATGGCGTACCACACCTACCACGGACTGGAAACCCGCATAGTGAGAATCTTTAATACCTACGGACCGAGGATGAGGGTGGAAGACGGCCGTGTGCTGCCGGCATTTTTTTCTCAGGCCATACGAGGAGAGGGATTGACTGTTTTTGGCGAAGGAAATCAGACCCGGTCATTTTGTTATGTAGATGATCTGGTCGAAGGTATATACAGACTCCTGCTGAGTGATTATCATTTGCCCGTCAATATCGGAAACCCGAGTGAAATAACCATTATGCAGTTTGCCCACGAGATCATGCAGTTGGTCAACAATCCACAGGCACACATCATCTACAATCCGCTGCCAGTAGACGATCCCAAGCAGAGACAGCCAGACATTACCCTTGCCCGCAAGATACTCAACTGGGAACCCACCGTCTCAAGGGAAGAGGGATTAAAACGTACTTATGAGTATTTTAGGCAAGTCGTAACTCCTGCCTGATACTTTTTTAAAAACAACAAATCATCACACCATGAGCGTAACCATCAAGGAAGTAAGCAGCAAGAAGGAATTCAGCGATTTTATCTGGTTTGGAATCAATATGTATAAAGACAATCCATATGCTGCACCTCCGCTCTATATGGATGATAGTCTCAATCTAAAAAAAGGCAGCAATCCTGCACTGGACTTTTGTGATACGGTGTTTTATCTGGCTTACAAAGACGGCAGGCTGGCAGGGAGGATAGCCGGGATTATAAATCCACGGGCCAATGAAGCATGGAACCAGAAATATGCAAGGTTTGGCTGGGTAGATTTTACAGACGATGCCGATGTAACTGATGCCTTGTTTGAGGCGGTGGAAAAATGGGCCCGGGAAAAGGGTATGGAACATCTCCACGGCCCTATGGGATTTACTGACTTTGACCATGAAGGTATGCTGATAGAGGGTTTTGACCGCTTGAGTACCCTGGCGACGATTTACAACTTCCCATATTATCCTGAGCACATGGTCAGAATGGGTTATGCCAAAGACATAGACTTTAAGGAATACCTCATCAAAATTCCTGATGTCTATCCTGAGCGATATGTGAGGATGTCTGAAATCGTCAAAGGAAAATACGGCCTGGAAGCCAAAAAATTTAAATCCCGGAAAGAAGTGGTCAATAATTATGCTTTAAAAATATTTGACCTGTTAAATCTGTGTTACAAGGACCTCTATGGCTTTG
>JAKQGD010000311.1 GCA_029573365.1 Bacteroidota bacterium
GTCAAAAATGGCTTTAACCTTATTGTGCACAAACAATATACCAGCCAGCCATCCCAGCACTGACATGCCTATATCATAATAGAGGATGTCTTTCATCATGACACCGCCCTCCACGGCTCTGAAATGGTGCTCGTGATGCCAGGTACGGTATGGACCTTTGATCTGGTTGTCTACAAAATAATAAGGCTCCTGTACGTGGGTTATTTCTGTCACCCATGTTACCGGAATGTTGAGCATTGGCTTGATGCGATAGGTGATCATAAGCCCTGGATAAGCCTTTGCGGGTATCTCTGAGGTAATACGAAACTCCAGCTCCGGTGGAGTAATCTCATTGAGGTTGCCTGGATTGGAAAAAAAAGCCCAGGCTTCCTCCAGGCTGATGGGCAAAAACTGTTCTTTGATTAGTGTGTTCATGGCTCCAAAACGCCCAACCCTTTTTTTTGTTCTGTGCTTGACCAATATAAGTCTGGGTCATGAATCGTCAGTTGTAAGTTAATTATCCGTTTGGTTTATTTAAAATCTAACCTTGCCACTACAGGAAAATGATCAGATATAAAACGGCCGTTGGCTCTCACTTCAGAAGGTTTTTTGTAGTCTGCCACTTTAAATCCTCTGACAAAAATGTAATCTATCCTCCTGTCAGTGGTATCCCTGCCAAACCCGTTGAAAGTGCCATGAGGGCTTTTGACTTCTATATGTCGTCGTGTCCACGTGTCGGTCATTTTTGATGCCAGATACTTTGCCGGCTTTTCGACTGGTGTACAGTTGAAGTCACCCATGAGGATGACCGGATAACCTTGTTTGTTGAATTTTTTTATTTGCCTGAAAATAAGTTTTGCTGAGTTTTGCCTGGCCTTTAGGCCCATGTGGTCAAAGTGGGTATTAAATGCCCAGAACGAGCGGCCATTGTCTCTGTGTCTTACCAACGCATAGGTACACACCCTTGGAAGGGCCGCATCCCAGCCTTTGGAAGGGACATCGGGTGTTGGCGAAAGCCAGAATGTCCCCGAAGTTATCAGCTCCAGTCTGGTGGTGTCAAAATACATAGCAGACATTTCGCCCATGAGCTTGCCGTCGTCTCTGCCTGATCCTACCCATGAGTGGTTTGTCAGACAACTGTCGAGCCAAAATACCTGACGGGCTAGCCCTTCCTGTATGCCCAGGAGGTCGGGTCGATATTGCTTTATCTGTGCCGCCAGTTCGGCTTTTCTCAGAGCCCAGGTATCATCGCCATCGCGGGGCTCGTCATACCTTAGGTTGTAGGTCATGGCTGTAAGTGACAAGTTTTGCCCCACTACACTGCCGTTGGCAGTCAGAAAAAATGCCGCATAAATTAAAAACCGTTTCATTAGTAAAAAATATTCAGATTGCAAGATACGGATAATACATTGTTGAAATCCTTCCTTCCTTCAGAGTGTTTATTGGCTGCAGCCGAAAAAATTTCTGAATTCATGTGCTCCGCAATGGCATAGACATTATCTTTAAGTCTCAAACTTACACTCATTATGTACAGGATTCTATGTTTTTTATTGCTGAGCTTCGAAATGTTGTCACAGGTCAGCCTCAACGAATACAGTGCTTCCAATCTGAGACTGTATTATGACAATTATCTGGAGGAAGAAGATTATATCGAGCTTCACAACGCTTCTGACCAGGCTATGGACATCAGCGGATGGTATCTGTCCGACAAAACCGACAAACCAAAAAAATGGTCTTTCCCGTCGGGGACCGTTATGGAGCCGGGAGCATTTCTTGTCGTATGGGCATCAGGTCGCAACGAAGTCGCTGACGGCTACCTTCACACCAATTTTAAATTTAAACAGACTGCAGGAGATGAATATATCATCCTGGCCGACAGAAACGGTAACGTAATAGAGTCGCTGCCGCTCAATGTCACAGCCCTGCATCACTCCGCCTGCAAGACCATGGATGGTGGCAGTACCTGGGGCATATGTACTACGCTGAGTCCCGGAGCGAGCAATAGTGCTTCTGGCGTGTTTACAGGCTATGCTCCTGTATCAAAGATTGTGACTCAAAGAGGAAGATACAAGGATTCAGTCGTGGTCAAATCCACTCTTTTTCAGGATTATGATGTCAGATATACCCTCGATGGAGAGATTCCCGACCCGTTTTCACCACTTATGCCTGATTCGCTGACCATCAAAAAAACCTCAGTGCTTACAGTCCGTACCTTCGGCCGTGATACCACAATCCTTCCGGGTCTAGTGGATTTTGCCACCTATTTTATCAATGAGCCTGCAGGTACACTGCCGGTTTTTTCTGTATCGGGAGGATATGAGTCCACGGCCCTCGCCGAAGGGGACAGGACACTCAATCCCATTGCATCGCTGGAGTACTTTGACAAGGACGGCATATACATCACTTCAAGCTATGGCGAACTGGACAGCCACGGACAAGACAGTTGGGTTAACCCACAGAGGAGCTTGGATTGGATTAGCAGGGATGAGATGGGCCTGAGCAGTGCCATTGGCGACAAGCTGTTCCACAGTTCTGACCGAAATGAATATCAAAGAATCATATTCCGGGCATCGGGTGACGACAATTATCCTGCTGTCAATGATCCCGAGCATGATGGGAGTGCCCACATCAGAGATGAATATGTACAAACTCTTGTTCAAAAAGGCGGCATGCAATTGGATGTAAGGTCGGTAGAACGGTGCCTGTTGTATCTAAATGGCAAATACTGGGGTGTCTATTCCATCAGGGAAAAACCCGACGACCACGACTATACAAACCACAGGTACAATCAGGACAAATATGACATACAGTTTCTCAAAACCTGGGGCCAGAGTTGGGCAGAATACGGCGGCAACAAGGCCATCCGCGATTGGGAAAATTTCAGGGATAGCATCTTAGCCTCCGATCTGTCCAAACCGGAGGTATATGCATGGATCAAAGAAAAACTGGATGTAGTCAGCCTTATGGATTATATGATCGCCAACCTTACTGTGGTGTCATCTGACTGGCTCAACTACAACACAGGGTGGTGGAGAGGGCTTAAGCCAAATGGTGGCCATAAAAAATGGGGATACATTATGTGGGACAACGATGCCACTTTTGATTATTACATCAACTACAGCGGAGTACCCAATACATCAACTTCTGCCCAAGCCTGCGACATAGAAGACATCAGCGACTATATGGACGAATTTTTCCCTGTAGATACGACTACAGAGATCATAGAGGCAGA
Source organism: Bacteroidota bacterium (assembly GCA_029573365.1). Lineage (GTDB taxonomy): Bacteria > Bacteroidota > Bacteroidia > Chitinophagales > Saprospiraceae > OLB9. The sequence continues at coordinate 3,212 of JAKQGD010000311.1, forward strand.
CTCTTTTTTCTGGAATGGCGAGTGGATACACTGGGGGCCGGATACGTTTGACCTGTATCCTGACCTTGGCAAGCACGAAAAGATTTTTCTTAAGTTGCTCAATGAAAACGGTGAATTTAGAAACACATATTTTGCCAGGTATGCAGACATGCTGAGTACCACATTTAGCTGCGAGACCATGCTCAAGACTCTGGACAGTCTGGTGGCTATCATCTCGCCTGAGATGCCCAGACATATTGCAAGATGGGGCGGATCCCTCACTGAATGGAAGGCAAATGTCAAAGATATAAGAAATTTTGTAGCCAAACGCTGTGCCAAAACAGCAGAGGGACTCGCCGACTGCTACGACCTGGAGGGGCCGTTTAAGGTCACATTGATGACCGATCCACCTGGCATGGGCGACATTGTTTTTAATACTTTAAATCACACTGCATTGCCTTGGACAGGATCTTATTTTGGAAATATGGACAATATCATTTCCGTTGTGCCGGCACAGGGGGCAGTTTTTACCCATTGGTATTCCAAAAAAGGTAGCTCGGAATTTGCTTCTCTAAATCTGCCAAAGTCAACAGTCAGTATCACCGCTGCGGATACTTTGTTGGCAGTATTTCTGGGCTCAACAGGTACCCGTGACACAGAACAAATATCCATGGCAGTAACCCCCAATCCGGGTGTATCAGAGATGTCCGTTACCACTGACACGGACATGACAGACGGAATACTCACAGTAGCCGACAATACCGGAAAATTAGTACATTCCAAATCAGGTTTGAAAGGACGCCATTCTGTCAGCGAACTTCAGCATTTGCAGCCGGGTGTATACATCGTGACACTCACAGACAGAGGACGGACAGGCCGTACAAAATGGGTCAAAATCTGATGATCTTATTGTCAGCTGCTTGCTGCTGGCCATTGGTTAAAGGTTAGTTAGGTTTTAGTCCTGATGCTATCGGGAATGATTTTTGCTTTACTACCAGCTGCTGGCCATTGGTAAGTACTGCAAATCAGTGTACTACACGGTCTGCACAGTAGGAAGAGGCAAAAGCCTCTGGCTTGGCTTTAAAGACAAATCCCATGCCCAGGATATAACCCATTGCATCCTTGAGTGCCGTATTGGATTTGAAGGCCGGGTCGGTATTGATGTCAGCATGCACTTCAAGGCCTACATCATAGCGGTCGAGCAATGAACATAAACTGTACGCCAGCTGAACAGAGTAGGAGACTTCCTTGATCATCCTCTCACGGACTGACATGTTGTTGATGCTTTTTTCCTTGCTGAACAGGATGTAACCTCCTTTTTTCTCCCTAAGGAAAACCACCACCGTAGCAAACTCGGTGACTTCTCCTTTTACCTGCGAATCTGACCCGATACAAATCTTGAGACGGTTGCCGGCTGCCAGTTCCCTCAGGATGGCAGCTTCCACCATTTCATCTAACGGTAAATCGGTTTTCTGGCCATTGAAGTGATACCATTCCATGGTTTACCAGAATTTTTACGAAAGTAAAAATATTCTGTCATATATGCAAATAAAAGTCAATTAAATATACATTATATCTATCTGGATGTTTTTTATGGGCACATTTTAAGCATCCAGAAAACAATAGCAGGCAATCCCATCAAGCCGTCAATGATGAAGAGGAAATAATTTACCGAATTTGCCGGACCTGTAAAAAACACCAGAATTCCGGTGACAAGGTATGTTAGTCCCAGTGACAGCTGTACATCGCCTGTAATGGGCAATGTGTGACTGCTGTATAATTCACAGGCACAAGCTACAATTAACAGTCCAACACAAATAAACCGGGTCTCATTTATTCCAGCTTTTTGAGGCAAAGTGACCAGCTGGGACTTGCCGTCTTCAGGTATATCTCCTATATCACAAATGATGGCCAGCGTTACCACAAACACAATCCTCCCTGCCGATATTATCAGGCATTGACTGAGCATGTATCCTTGTGTAAGGCAAGGAACCACCACACACAAGAGGCCAAAAACCAAACCAATAAGCAATGGCTTAAGTATAAAATGTTTTCGCCAGGGCAAACCCAGCATCTTTCCACGCATAAAATATCCCAGGCACAGAATCACGGCCAATAGTATCGGTGCCGTCACTGTAGGGTGATGATAAATTTGCCACACAGCCCCACCCACTACAGGCAGAATAAGCCACGAACTCCATCTTTTTGAAAAAAATACGGACCATTGTGAGGGTCTGACAGAAAAAATGCCATGATGATTGTATAGCCAATATGTGGCGGTTGCCACCCATAAAGCATAAGCGAGGTCTATGACACCTCCTGTATACATCCAGGAAAATGAAGTAAACAAGGCCACCACAATAGAAAGGTGTAGCCAGGATCCGAGATATAATTGTAAAAACCGGGCCATAAAAAGGCAACTAAAAAATCGTGGTTTTTGTTCTGAAGCCCTTTGTCTATAGTTTGAATAAAAAAGAGTACCCTCTTTTGGGCACTCTTTTACCAACAAAACAAATTTTAAAAAATGAAAATCTTTGACTGTAGTTTATATCATTACGACTTTTTGATCCTGTTTTGTTCCTCTTCAAATCCCGTGTTTCGATTCCTAGATTTGTTGCTCATCTGTTTTCCAAAATTATAATTGAAAGTCACTCTGACCCTTCGGCTGTCCCAGCCACCCTTGACATTCATGTACAATCCGCCAAAAGTGCTCTCACCTGTCCAAACATTGGTTTTGAAGATGTCGTCGATGTTGACAGTAAGTCTGGCAGCCTGACTGAATTTTTTACTCACTCCAGCTCCTGCTGACCACATTTGCCTCATCACAAAGGTACCTTCCCATATAGAGGGTGACGTGTACCAACCGGAGATTTCTCCGCTCCAGTCATTACCAAATTTGTATGTCTGCTGGTGGTACATATTAAATGAAGACACATTAAGGTTGATGGTCTTGCCGTCACCAAAATCTGCATTGTTGCGTGTGTGTACTCCGTTGAGATTGGTAAACGAACCCCATTTTTCGGTAATCTGCCATGGTATGCTCACTCCCGCTGACCATGTCTTCCTGTAAGCGATATTGTCCCATGTTATAAAGCTGCCTTTTACCCCTGAAGTGTCGACAAGCCTCGTGATCACATTATCCGTATGGCTGTAAGACAACGTGGTATTTATCATCTGCTTATAAGTATGGGTAAGTTGTAGGTTGTCGGTATATTCGGGGTTGAGAAAGGGGTTTCCTTTTTCGAAGGTCAGCTGATCCAGTTGAAACTCGAACGGATTAAGGTCCTGGTAATTTGGCCTGTTGATTCTGCGGCCGTAAGATAACTGAAAACTGTGTTTGTCTGACGGCGTGTACGATAATCCTGCCGAAGGAAACAAGTTGGTGTAATGTCGGGACACTATCTTATCGTTGGCTGGTACAGAAGCGATAAGATCTCCTCTAGTGTTGCTGTTTTCTACCCTCAGTCCCGCATTGATACCCAGCTTTCTGACCTGCAGGTTGTAATTGGCATATGCAGCATGGACCCATTCATCATATTTAAAGCGGTTGCTCAGCAATTCATTGCGTACTTCATTGTTTTCGACCCAGTTATAAAAATTAAAAGTGTTGTCTGTTTTTACAAGGGCGGACTTGATGCCTGCCGACAGTTTTCCGGGTCCCAGCTTACGTTCGTAATCTGCTTTGGCACTCATGATATCTATGGTTGTAGGTGACTTGGTGCTTACTTCAAACATGCTGGTGACTTCATTGCCATCAGGTGTTGTATACCTATTGGGGGTATAAGAGTAATTATTTCTATAAAAGTGTCCGTAATTGACATCTACATTAAGAGTGGTTTCATTTCCGCTGTCATAATAGTAATTGGCATTCAGATTGGTATTGTTGGAGTTAGCGGTGTTTAGTCCGTTGTTTATAAGCAGCGAATCGATCCTGCTAAAGCCCATGTTGCCCAGTTGGGTGACCGATTGATTGTCCATTTTAAAATCATCAGTATTGTATTCCGCAATGACGCCCAGAGTACTCTTTTTACTCAGAAAATAATCGGCAGTCACTTTTGTATTGATTCCCTTGTTGCGGTTTTTGTTTTCGTTTTGGGTTAAAAATCCCAGGCCATTTTGCTCCCGGTTCAGGTCCATCCAGTTGTAATTGCGACTGTCAAAGTATGTATTGTTGGCTGATACATTCATTTTTTCATTGCGGTAATTGAGCCTGAGGCCGGCATTCATCCCTGTGGTCTGGCCCTGTCTTCCTGTGAGGGTAGCAGTGCCGTTGAGTCCGCTGTTTTTCATCTTTTTCCTCTTAATGTTTATGATACCGGCCGTTCCCTGGGCTTCATATTTGGCTGAGGGGTTGGTGATGATCTCGATGCTTTCTATGTCGTTAGATGACATGGTTTTAAGCATATTGGCCAGTTCTGCGGCTGTAAGCGGCGAAGGCCTGCCGTCTATGTAGATAACCACTCCTGATTTTCCCATAAGGGATATGTTTTCGTTGTTGTCGACCAGGACTCCTGGTGATTTTCGCAGCAGGCTTAGGGCATCATCACCGGTTGCCAGTACGCTTCCTGCCACGTTGACCACCATCATGTCGGGCCTGACTTCCAGCATCGGTTTTGTAGCCGTGATCGTCACTTCAGCTATGTTGGCGGCAGCAGGCAACAAAGTGAGGATACCAAGGTCACGGCCGGTACCGTTTATGGTCATCACTTCGGTATTAAAATCCTCCAGTCCTACGTAAGTTGCTTTTACAAAGTATTCTCCGTCCTCTACGTCGGCAAAGATGAACTTCCCGTTGTCGTCTGTATATGTAAATTTGACCAGTGATGTGTCTATGGCCTGGTATAGCATAACATTGGCGAAAGCCAGAGCTTGTGTCTGATCCCTAAGCAGACCAGTGACGTCTCCTGCTCTGCCAGTAATTGTAGCCGCCAGCATCCATGTGAGTGTAAGTAAAAAGTGTCTCATATCCGATTGTTTTTAATTGGTTAATGTCGGATCAAAGACGACTCAAAACATTCTGAAGTTGCAGAACCCCTCCAGGTAATCTATAAACGTCCGTCATTATCGGACAAACGTGTCAAATAACTATGCTGAAAATTTATATCCTGATACTTGATAAGCTTCCCTTTGCATCACTTGGCTCCCCATCACTAGTAAAACCCTGGCATACTTTTATTGCACCACGATTTTCCTGTAATGCCTGCTTCCATCATCAGATATCAAGGCCAGGATATATGTGCCGGAAGCCATTGTGCCCATACTGATTTTAACCTGAACATCCGGCCTGATTTCTGTTGCCATCACCTGCCGGCCTGAGAGGTCCGACAGCATATAACCCTTGATCGCAGATCTGCCCTCACTACTGACCGTGATTTCGTCTGACACAGGGTTGGGAAATACCCGTATGCCGGCACGCGTCCACTCTTCGATACCGGTACTCCTGTCTACAACCACTGTCACAGGTATCGGATCAGAAGCACACGAAACCATGTCGTAATCCACTTCCCAGTCGTAAAAATAAAAGTAATAGGTTGGCCCCAGAGATGAGGTCGATATCGTCACGATATCCCTCACGGTATAAGGGTAAGCAGTGCCAAGGTAATTTCTTACGAGCCTGGGGGACCTAAATCCCAGATTTGCCATGTTTATGTTTTCGTCAGTAGCCATGATGTACTGGTTGCCGGGGGACAGTTCCACATCGAGCATGACCCGGGTGATGCCGGGTTTCAGGTACACGTCCTTACCAAAAATCGTGTCTTTGGCCTTGTTGAGTATGACTATACGCCTTCCACCTTCTGTGTCGGTATTGACCAAGACAGAGCGGATCACACATTTTCTTTCCACATTAAAGGTTAAGTGGCCCAGCGTAGAATTGGCACCATACTGATTGGCTACCGGAAAATCGCCAATGCCGCACTTACCGGATTTTTTGTCTATCACTTCATTGGCTATAGCCAGAAAAACGGTCGTAGTGTCCAGCGGTCCTGTCACGAGAGTGTCTCCCGTACCCACGAGGATGCCATCATCGCCATCCGCGTACCATTTTGTGTCTGCATGACTGGAAGTCACCATGGCGGACTCACCTCTTTTGACCGTATCGCCTGTGACTACAGGCAAGACAGCAAAAAAACGTACCGCCACCGTGTCTGTGAGCGTCCGGTTGCAAAAGTCTGTTGCCGTCAGGACCAATGTCGCGTCTTCATACGCGGATATGGACTGGCCCGTATCGCCCGTAGACCAGAAGTAACCTGCTGCAGGTACCGAGGTCAGTTCAATCACCGCATTGCTGCAACTTTTTACCTCTCTGTCAGACTGGATAAGCTTGACCCCCTCTTCAAAACAACCTGACCTGACCTCTGCAGGCTTTGAGATGGTCACACATCCTGCCGCGTCGGTCATCCTCACAAACCATGATCCGGGTCCTTTTTGTACAGAAGCGGTGGTTTGACCGTCGTTCCACAGATAAGAGGTGTACCCGGCCGGTGCATTTATGGTCACAGGCACATTAGAGTACAGAAGTACAGAGTCTGCTATGGCTAAGGTTGTCGTCATGCACCGTCCTTCCTGAGCCAGCAGGGTGGACCCGGAGGTAAGCCCTGAGCTGTATTTGTCCTTGCCGCCGGATGGCCAGTAAACTACAAGGCTGTCTGCAGCTTCATGTGGCCCCATGCCAAAAATCTGCTGCAACGAGCTGAAGATGCCGTAACTCTCTCCCCCTTTTACATACCTTACCTGCCTGCCCCATGGCCCGTACAATTCCAGGCGTGCACCTATACCGCTCCTGTTGGATGCCGTACCTGCGAGGTTTACTTTGATATAATGATTTCCGTTGGGTTGATTGATCCACAGCTGGTCGTTAGTAAACCCCACATCGTTTATAGGCTCACCCATATGAGCATGTATGTCAGTAAATCCGTCATCATTAAAGTCTCCTGCTACACATGACCTCACAGACCCGGCCCCTGTGATGTCGCGGTGTACCGAAAACTCCCAGTTGCCCTTATTTTGCAGATATACCGAGCCTTCCACGCCTGTAAGCAGGACGTCGAGCCGGCCGTCATTGTCAAAATCCCGCATCAACACCTGAAAGCTAAACGTCTGCGGC
>JAKQGD010000315.1 GCA_029573365.1 Bacteroidota bacterium
TGGCAGGATCTTTTTCTTTGGCACCTTCGGTGGTCAGAGCCCCACCTGCTGCATTGAGCATCTTGGCACTGTTTTGTGACGTGTGCACATCGGTGGTAAAAAGCCTGAAATCACTTTTCCATACATTGTTTCTGGTGATGGTTTTAACACCAAAGGCCAGTACAATCACAGCCATAACCGAAAAAAAAGCGTATTTGCTTATTCCTGCTAAATATTTCTCCAGCAAGTACGCAACACCCAGTGCAAAACCTAAAGACGGCATAAACATAAAACGCTCAGACATATTGGTACCTATGGGAAAGATAAAATTGGACACAATCGACAGTGTAATCAGAAAATAGGCCGCACTGAATCCGGCGAAACTTCTCTTTCTGAGTCCACTGATGGCTAGGTACGCGATGGCAATGTAAACAAGGATACTGAGCATCACCTTTATATCGCTCAGCTGCATGATGCCTATATGCCTCGGATAATAATCGTGAGTCAGAGGATGTGGAAAAACCAGCAGCTGCACATACTTGCCCAGGGTATACATGATTGTAGCCAGTTTTTCGGCCGACGAAAAAGGCATATAACTGTTGTTTACAATCTTGAGAAAAGGGTTGTTCATCAGTTCGGTAGGTTCACCGCCAAACTGCATGCCCAGGACCGATGTTCTGATGATCATAAACAGAACTGCAGGAGCAAGAAGAGCCAAACCTCTCATAATCGATGGGCCCAAAGGAAGACTCCTGAATACATAAAGAGCCAGCGGCACCACTGCCAGAAATGTAATCGAATTTTCCTTTGACAATAAAGCAATAAAGAAACTGACACATGCCAGCAAAACAAAGCTATTTTTTCCGGTATCATACGCCTTGACAATCCAGTACAATGCCAGGACACTTCCCAGCATACTCATGATCTCATCTCTTCCTTTTATATTGGCAACAGCCTCAGTATGTAGCGGATGTGCCGCGTAAATCAAGGCTGTGCCAGCAGCCAGATAATAAACATTGCTTCCCTGTTTTTTTCCATAGGCAAGGAGAAGTACCACATGGTAAATCATCGTGCATAGAAAGCCATAAAGCAGAATATTGACAAGGTGACCCGGCAAGGGATTTTTTCCAAACAGTTGGTATTCCAGTGCAAACATAGCCGGCGTAAAAGGGCGGTATCTTCCTCCTGTTACCAGATTGGCTTTTCCTTCTTCTTTAAAAAATCCAAAAAAAGTATCCTTGGTAAATAAGCCTTTCCACCCCGATACTCCTTTTGTCGTAAACATATTGTCATAAATGACTATGGCGTCATCCTGCGTAAATTCATGTAAAAGTGTATTAAGATACAAGGCCGACCCTACCAAAAAAACCAGCCACCCCAACCAACGGAATTTGCTTGTATCCTGCAGTTCGGGACTGCCGAGGACTGTTTTGGGTTCCTCTATTTTTTGTTTCTTATTCTTCATAAGCACAAAGATATAAATATTATATTTTTCTAATGTGTTAAGCCCGAAATTACTTAACCGGATAGAACAAATCAGGTGTACCAATAAATGGCATTCAAAAGCCTGTAACCAGCCGCGTAAAATTATTTAATTTTCTAAAACAAAAAGAAGTGTCTAGTTATTTTGGTTTGAACTTTAAAAATTCCTTTATAACTTTACATTTTATCTTAGTTTCCAATTTTTTTTCAGAACAGGTCATCCTAACAATAAGAACATGAAACCGTCCAGACTTTTTGATTACATAGCAAAACAATTTGACGAAGGCAAGCTAAACCAGTTTGTCGGGGCCCGTGAAGGAGATGGGCAGTGGAAGTTTTACAGCACCGGAGAAGTCATAGAAATGTCCCGGAAACTGGCTTCAGGCTTGCTTGACATGGGTATATCCCCGGGCGACAAAGTAGGTTTAGTATCTTACAAAAACTGTCCTGAGTGGGTAATTACCGATCTGGCTATACAGTATCTGGGAGCCATAGGAGTGCCGATGTACCCTACCATCAGCAGCCGAGAGTACGAATACATTATGAAAGAGGCCGAGGTCAGAGTTTGTTTTGTGGGTCCCGGAGACCTTTATGACAAAGTCGCAGCAGCACGCAGCAATGTGGGTTCATTAAAGGAAATTGTCACGTTTGACAAGCAGACCGGCAGGGCTTACTGGC
>JAKQGD010000321.1 GCA_029573365.1 Bacteroidota bacterium
TCCAGTAACTTTCGACCTGTGACTCCGAGACATAATTGGTATATGGGTCAAGTGAATTTGTCATGGCATCGATTGCAGTCCTCATCATGGTGCCTGGATCCAACTCATCGACAAAGTTAGTATTGAGCTCCCTGTAAACACTGATAAATATCTCGAGGTTCTTGCTTATTTCAAACAGCTTGTCATTCTGGACCGTAACTGCGGCAGTGCTGCCCACAAATACCAACCCCAAAAGAGCAAGTTTTATTTTCCTGGTCATCTTGTATATGTAATATTATGAAAATGTGGTTATCAAACGGATTAAATAGTAATCATTGTCTTATAAAATGTATAATTTTTTCAAAAAGTTCATTTGGCTTATCCGCATGCACCCAATGTCCGGCCCCTTCGATGGTATCAAATATTGCATGGGGGAACATGGTTAGAATATCCTGAAAATCAGAGTCAGATACATAATCCGAATTGCTGCCTCTGACGAAAAGTGACGGCACTTCCACCACATGTTCCCGCTTTACCTCATCCAGTATATTGGCATACGATTTTATAAGAAGCTGCAGATTCATCTTCCAGGCATAACCACCTTCTTTATTGCGGCTCAGATTTTTAAGCAAAAACTGTACTGTGCCAGGGTCATGCAGTTTTTCTTCCAGGATGTTTTGTGCTTCCACCCTTCCTGACAGGGAAGCAAGGTCTACCGATAGCAGGGCTTCTATCACATCGTGGTGACCCGGAGGATACCTCTTTGGAGCTATGTCGATGACCACCAGGCGGGAGACCATGTCTTCGTACTCGGAGGCAAACTGCATGGCTACCTTTCCACCCATGCTGTGTCCTATGACAACAGACCGGTAAATCCAGTTGTCTTCCAGAAAATGACGAATATCATCGGCAAGAACATGGTAATTAAACTCTTCCGTATGCGGAGATCTGCCATGGTCTCTCAAATCAGGAAGGATGGCCATATATCCAGCATCGGCAAACATCCTGCCCATAGTTTGCCAGTTGTCCATCATACCAAATAAACCATGAAGAATCACTACAGGTGATCCTGCTCCATAAATTTTATGGTTTAAACACATTATAAGCAAAAATTATTCGTCATGTAAAGATACTAAATAGAACGTATGCAATATTTGTTCATTACAAGTCAGTATTTTAAATATATAAAATAAAATAATATTTAAAGTCCTACGAAAATCATGCAGTCACATGATAATTGTCATCTTTTGGCAGAGTCATGCTTTCTACTTTGTGCTAAATTTTCAAGAATGAACATCATTTTTTACCTGATCATCATAAGTCTTATTGTAGCCGGCGGCTTTTTGGCAGCATTTCTGTGGGCCGTGCGTGACGGACAGTATGACGATGATTATACACCCGGTATGAGAATCCTGCTGGAAGATGACATGATTGAAAAGGACGAAAAACCAAATTAATCAAACAATAAAGTAAATCTTACTCTATGTCAAATTTAGAATCATTCAGTTATGACAACAAGATCGTCCGGAATTTTGCCTGGGCCACAATTGTCTTTGGTATCATCGGTATGCTGGTTGGGGCTATCATTGCCTTTCAACTGGTGTTTCCAAGTCTCAATCTTGGCATTGAATATACGACCTTCGGAAGGTTGAGACCCCTTCACACAAACGCAGTTATTTTTGCATTTGTCGGAAACGGTATTTTCACCGGGGTGTACTACTCCCTGCAACGACTTGTCAAAGCCAGGATGTTTAGTGACCTGCTTTCAGCCGTTCACTTCTGGGGCTGGCAGCTTATCATCCTTTTTGCTGCCATTACTCTGCCATTGGGCCTGACCCAGGGAAAAGAATACGCAGAGCTTATATGGCCGATCGACCTCGCCGTAGCTGTCATATGGATTGTATTTGGCATCAATCTCTTCGGGACCCTCATCAAAAGAAGGGAAAACCATCTTTACGTCGCAATATGGTTCTACATAGCTACCTGGATTACAGTCACGGTTCTGCACGTTGTCAATAATCTGCAGCTGCCCACAAGCCTGACTCACAGCTATCCTGTATTTTCTGGAGTGCAGGATGCCTTGGTACAATGGTGGTACGGACACAATGCTGTGGCATTTTTTCTGACCACGCCTTATCTCGGCCTTATGTATTACTTTATGCCGAAAGCAGCCAACAGGCCTGTCTATTCCTATAAGCTCTCCATCATTCACTTCTGGGCACTCATATTTATATATATATGGGCAGGACCTCACCACCTGCTTTACTCTTCACTGCCTGACTGGGCTCAGTCGCTGGGTACTGTATTTTCGATCATGCTGATAGCTCCGTCCTGGGGAGGTATGCTCAATGGTCTTCTGACCCTCAGAGGAGTTTGGGACAAGGTAAGGACGGATCCCATCCTCAAATTTTTTGTAGTGGCAGTTACAGCATACGGTATGGCTACCCTGGAGGGGCCACTGCTTTCTGTCAAGTCACTCAATGCCATTACCCACTTTACGGACTGGACCATTGGACACGTACACGTAGGTGCACTGGGCTGGAACGGTATGCTTACCTTCGGTATGTTATACTGGCTGGTACCAAGACTTTATGGGACCAAGCTGTATTCTGTCAAGCTTGCCAATATGCATTTCTGGATAGGTACACTGGGCATCATCATTTACGCCATACCCATGTACTGGGCCGGATGGACGCAATCACTGATGTGGAAGCAATTTACACCTG
>JAKQGD010000336.1 GCA_029573365.1 Bacteroidota bacterium
TCAATGTTACGGCATTGCAGAGTTTTGCATCCCAAAGAACCATCACTCAGTTTCAGCACATCCAGGCTACCCTCGGAGCCGGCCAGACACAAAATGTGACAGTCAATGTATCGGACAATGCACACGGACATGTAAAAATAAACACCATCCACCTTGCAGGAACTACCATGGGGGTAGCTTCAAATCCTTATCCATGGACGGGAAAATACTTTACAAATGTTCCTGTCAGGCTGGAAGCGATTCCGGCCCCGGGATACGAATTTAGCCACTGGTCAGGTTCCAATACATCGACGAGTCCGACCATAACCCTCAACCTTACTGCTACTGCCAGTATCACCGCTCATTTCAGGAAGTCAGACAAAGAAGAGGTGGTTTATTTCTGGTATTTCGATACAAACCTGCCCAATGACGTGCCGCTGCAAGGTATAGAGTCGACTTACTTCCTGACAGAAAAAGCAAGAGTCGAATTTGTTTCCTGCTACGAAGGTTACCCCTTTGCAAGCGGACATCCTCAGTACCGCAAAGGAAGTATGGAAAGACGTAACAGTCCGACGGTCATCAACTATCGAGCAATTGCCAACAATAACAAGCCATTCGACCCGGAGGAGATGAGAGGCCTGCAGGTAAAACAACCATTTGCTGCAGAAAATGAAAACCGGTTGTTCCTCAATTTTTCCACTTCCGGGCTTAAAGATGTCATCCTGAGCTTTGCCGTCAAAAATGAAGGAGCAGTTGACAGTTTATTGGCCGAGTACCTGACATCCGAGGGCAGATGGACATCTGATTTCCTGGAACAGCCTGTGCAGCCCCTTTTGTCCGATTACAGTTTGATTTCGTTTGACTTTAAAAATGTTGCTTCTTCTGTCAACAATGCGGATTTCAAGATTAGGTTGAGTTTCAAAGGCCGGGAGTTGACCGCTGACGATAACAACAGGGTTACATTCAATAACATAAGCGTGTCTGCCTCTCCCCTGCTGACCCATGCTGATGATGCCTCAAATGGTTCGGTGGTGATATTTCCCAATCCTGCCACTGACGCGTTACATATTCTTGGATGGAAATCGGGAGAAGGTGATGCCAAAGTTCTGGACATGAACGGAAGGACCTTGCAGGAATCGTCACTGGCTTCGCCGATAGATGTCAGTCATCTGGCCAATGGTGTATATATGCTCCTGATACTCGAAAAGGGAAGGCTGCCGGTGAGAAAAACATTTATCAAGTGCCGGTAAATCTAGTTGTTATTACTCTGTCCGCGGTAATGGCACTTTGTCCATAAAAACGTATGATTTCCCGCTGTGGTCGACCTCAACACAATAGCTAACCAAGCCATTGCTCACTAGCAGGTAGGGTGCATTGAGGGCCATATTGTACACGGCAATCTGGTCAAATGTTTCCTGACTGACAGGGGTGGATACTTCCTTGCACTCGACAAGGATATAAGGCCGGACATTGCTGTCATAAATGACCAGGTCAAACCGCTTGCTCAAGCCATTGACTCTGATTAATTTTTCTACTTGTATATTGTTGCGATGAAAACCTCCGCTCCCTGTCAGCCACAAAATCAGAAGCTGCCTGACAAATTCTTCGGGTTGCAGCAGTACATATTTTTTCCGCACCGGGTCGAGGATAAAAGTACGCCCTTCTTTCTGCCGTATGACCAGACCGCCGGCGAGGCTCGTCAATTCCAGGCCCAGATCACAATCAGTCAAATTCAAGTTGTAGCTGGTTTTTGGGATCATGATTTTTGCCGGCAGTTTCTAGCACCGGAATCAGCAAAGATTCTATGTATTTTTCCCTTTGTTTCATAATCCTTATGACATCGATGTCAATATGGACACATCCGCAGGCGGCAAATAAGCTGAGCAGCTGACGCTGGCCGTGGAACATACCGACCTCTGTTGTGGGATCGACGAGGCCGGATTCTGTGAATATATATGTCGTGCTGCCTGCATCGGACAGGCAGGTTGTCACCAGGTCAGCCATGGATTTTTCCGGGTATAGCTTCTTTATGCCGGTGTGGTACAACAATCTGACAATTTCATCATTTACCAGCGGTGAAGCAAAAGAAATGATGGACCCGTGCCGCAACTGCATCACAGTTGGCATAGCTCCAAAACTCAGCAACATATGTGCCAGTGACCGTGAAGTTTGTAGTCTCTGGCCTATATTTAAAGAAGACAGCGTAGTCTCCGGTGGCGGCAGACACCCTTTCAGAAAAATATCGGTGACGACTGCTCCTTCCGGAAACATAGAGATGATGGCCTCAAAAGACTGCATGATTTCTACATTCATCTGGTCGGGAGCCAGGCTGATGAGTTCGTTATAATACCCAGGGGCAAGTTTGTCGATACTGTCGTTTTCGAGGATGAGCACGGGCCAGACAGCAGATATTAATTCAGGTGCTTTTTCGAGTGCTCCGCCCAGAGTCACAGGATAGGGCGATTTCTTTTTATGTATCAGCTGCCAGAGATCCGGAAATTCTGTTTTTTGCCTTTCGGCCAATGTACATGCTGTTTTATGGAAATGAAGGTAAGCCTCTGCAAGCTCCAACAAAACGCTACGCTCAAAATCCTCTGTCAGCAGATCCAGGTCTTTTCCACCAATGGGATTTTCCGACCCCAGATGTCTGCGTAGCAATTCGAAATAATACCAGCTGTCAAACAAATCGAGCCAGTCAGCAGGGTCAAACCTCCGTAGCAGGGTGATGACCTTTTTTGTCTTTTGGTCCTGCTCATCTAACCACGCCATCCACTTGTAATAAGGAAGGTCACGACCAAAGCTTTCCATAATAACATCAAGGTCGTAAGCAAGACTGCTCACATACTCCATTTGTTTGCGAAAGCTTAGGGTGTTCATCTCGTATTTCTGAGCAGTGACCGCCAGAGCATTGATCTGGCTGATGAGGGAGTGAGCCTCATTTTCCAGCATGGCCAGAGACGGGTCCTCGTGGTTGAGACGGTTGACCGAGCGAAGCCATACCTCTACTGCTTGTTTTTTTGTTTTCTGCCA
>JAKQGD010000389.1 GCA_029573365.1 Bacteroidota bacterium
TCGAACCGGGACTGGTGGCCATCTACCTGGTAGCATCATTTCTATTGTTTACACTGACCAATTTTCTGAGTAAAAAGGTCAAGGAAATACAAAAACACATCGTCAGGGAGACAAACATCCTGGCAGGCGCCACCACAGAAAGCCTCCGCAATATAGAGCTGGTCAAAAGCCTTGGCCTGACATCGCAGGAAGTGAGCCGCCTCAACGGCACAACCATGAAAATCCTGCAGCTGGAACTGAAAAAAGTCAGAAGCATACGGTCTATCAGTTTTATACAGGGAACATTTGTCAATTTTTTAAGGCAGATGATCATGTTTTTGCTCCTGTATCTCATCTTTAAGGATCGTCTATCAGTAGGGCAGCTTATGACCCTTCAGTTTTATAGTTTTTTCATTTTCGGGCCACTGCAGGAGATGGGCAATGTCATCCTTTCGTACAGGGAAGCAGAAGCGTCGCTCAACAACTTTAAAAACATCATGAGCATGCCCGCTGAAGAAAAACCTGCCAATCCTGTCAAAATAGAGCACCTGGAAAAGTTTACCTTCGAAGATGTGTGGTTCAGACACCGCTCAGGAGTGCAATACGCCCTCGAGGGCATATCTTTTGAGGTAAAGAAGGGCCAGACCATAGCTTTTGTGGGACCATCAGGGTCAGGAAAAACCACTCTTGTAAAATTGCTTGTCGGCTTGTACAGGCCTGAAAAAGGCCGGATATTGTACAATGGCACCGACAACAGCGTAATAGATATGGATGAGCTCAGGCATCAGATAGGGTTTGTGACCCAGGATACGCAGCTTTTTTCAGGAACGATCAAAGAAAACCTGCTTTTTGTCAATGCTGATGCGTCTGATGAAATGATCCATGAGGTACTCAACAAAGCGGCTTGCCAGAGCCTCCTGGCTCGCAGTGACAAGGGTATAGACACCATCATCGGTGAAGGTGGCATCAAGATATCGGGAGGCGAAAAACAAAGGCTGTCAGTGGCCAGAGCTTTGCTCAGAAATCCGAGGCTGATAGTCTTTGACGAGGCCACCTCAGCACTGGACTCCATCACCGAGCAGGAAATAACCCAGACGATCCAACAAATATCTGGAACCAGAGACCATATGATGGTACTCATTGCCCACAGGCTGTCTACCATCATGCACGCAGACATCATTTATGTACTGGAAAAAGGCAAGGTCATAGAAACAGGCACACACCACGACCTTCTGGAAGAGAAAGGCCTCTATTATGCCATGTGGCGACAGCAGATCGGAGAGAGGTAGAACGATTAAATGCAACAGGCACCCGAACAAGTGCCTGCTACTAATTTTCTACCAAAAACAAATAACTAAAGAAAATCAAAAATGCTGTGAGAGAAGGATTCGAACCTCCATAG
>JAKQGD010000441.1 GCA_029573365.1 Bacteroidota bacterium
ATATTTAAAATGTCAGTTTTCCGGCATGTTTTTGCACTGAGCGGTGTAGGAGTGGGTGGAGGTTCTTTGGTCTACGCCAATACACTGCCTGTTCCCGGCAAAGAATTTTTTATTACCGGTCACTGGAAGGGACTCGACGACTGGCAGGTAAAATTGCAACCTTATTATCAGCTTGCTAAAAAGATGCTGGGATCTGCTGTACATCCTTATATGAGCAGAAGCGACAAGGCCATGCAGCAACTGGCGAAGGAGCTCGGTAATGAATCAGCTTTTGAAAAAACTGAGGTAGCCGTATATTTTGGCAAGCCCGGAGAAACGGTACCAGATCCTTACTTTGGAGGCAAGGGGCCTGACAGGACCGGGTGTATACTTTGCGGGGCTTGTATGCTCGGTTGCAGATACAATGCCAAGAATACCCTTGATAAAAACTATCTCCACTTGGCACAGCTGCTGGGTGCTGAGATCAATGCGGAAAAAGAAGTCGTGGATGTGGTTCCCCACGGCCAGGACGGTAGTGATGGATACACCGTCAGTTTCCGCGACAGTTTTGGTGTGTTTGCTAAAAAATATGCGGTACGTACACGAGGAGTTGTATTCGCGGGTGGTGTGATGGGCACAGTAAGACTGCTGCTTAAATTGAGAAATACATCCTTGCCAATGCTTTCGGAAACCGTAGGGCACGGCATCAGGACCAATTCGGAAAGTCTGATCGGCGTAACTACCTTTGATAAAAAATCTGAATTTTCAGAAGGTATAGCCATTGGTTCCATTGTACACATAGACCCCAGCCGACATATCGAACCAGTCAAATATCCGGCAGGATCAGGATTCTGGAGGCTGTTTATGGCACCTATGGTTTCAGGTAGCAACATACTTACCAGGATGGCGAAAATGACTTTTGACCTGATTCGTCATCCGATGGACAATCTGCGGGTGTTTTTTGTCGATGACTGGAGCAGGCGGACACACATTTTGCTGTATATGGAGAGCATAGATTCTACCTTGCGGCTATTCAGGTCGAGGTTTGGGTTTATGCGATCAAAACCAGAAAACGGCCCATTACCTACGGCCTTTAATCCCAAGGCCAGAGAGCTCGCTCACAAGACCGAAGCCATCATCAACGGCAAAGCCATGGTCATGAACACCGAAACCCTCTTAGGGATACCCACGACAGCACATATTCTCGGCGGAGCCTGTATGGGATCAGGTCCCGAAAACGGTGTTATTGATAAGGATAATCATGTGTTTAATTACAAAAATATGCTGGTATGCGACGGCAGCATGATATCGGCAAATCCGGGTGTCAACCCCAGCCTCAGCATCACAGCCATCTCGGAGTATGCCATGTCAAAAATCGAAGCCAAGGCATAAAAAAAAACGGGCCACAATTTGCGGCCCGTTTTTTTATTGTATGACTGTAATTCTACTTATGTATAGTTTACCTCACAATCAGTTTTCTGGCTGTAACCTTGTCGCCTTCCACAATCCTGACGATGTAAAATCCGGCAGGAAAATCGGCAAGAGAAATGGTTTTGACCCTGATGTCACTACTTAGCCTGAAAGGTGAGGAATAAAGTGTCCTTCCGTCCATAGCCACTATCTCTAGGGCAGCATCCGTGTTTTGCGGTGACCTTGCCCATACGTTGACATGGCCGGCTGCTGGGTTGGGACCTATGCCTACCGTAAAGTAGTCACGGTTCTGGTCCTGGGTAGCTACGGTATTTGATGTATTCACAAAGGTCACTTTTTCGCCGGTACAGGTTTCTTCACCCTGGCCGCTGTCAGCGGCGATGCAGGCTTCGGATGCATACTTATAAATGTCCAGGAGCTCGAAGTCATCAACAAACCATCCCGAGAGGTCACCTGAGGCAGCTGTGGTTGCATTGCTTCCAAACCTAAACCTGAAAACAACACTTTTGCCTTTGTATTGTGACAAATCGATGTATGAATCCTTCCATGGTCCGGTCAGGTTTCCCTGCCAGTTGCCTCCGGAATTGCCTGAAAAGGCATCAAGGGCAGGAATAGCCAGAGTAGAGTACGCGAGTGGCCCATTGTATGGATTACGTATAAACATATCTTTGGTGACGGCGATGTAAGGACCTCCATTGGCACTAATTTCCACAAAACCTCCGTCATTACCTGTTTCTGTATTGTATCTGTGCCAGAATCTCAGTACGGGGTTGTTGCCGGTAATCTGATATGGTACAGACCTAAGCGAAGCGTCTGTCTCGGCTGCCACATTGATGATGTTAAATGAAATTTCAGGACTTCTGTACAGGTCTGACGTAGGCAACCAGTCTTCGTTGCCTTCATTTTTTTCAATATCCCAGTTAAACTCCCCGTCAAAATTTTCGTATTCCTGTCTGACAGACTTGTTTGATGACGATGATTTAGCACGGTAAGTGATAACCACTTCTCTGTCAAAATCCAGGTCTCCCAGTTCAAATTTAAGTTGATTTGCAGTCACTACAGGCGTCAAGGAAGCCGATCCGCTGACGTAAGTCATGCCGTCAGGAAGTTCGTCCCTGACCACGACGCTCAGCTGCCTTTCTGCAATATGGTTTATGGCTTTCAGCTCGACCGTGACTTCATCACCGGGATTGATGGAAGGAGTAACGGTTTTGGTTATCTTGAGTTTTTCTATACAGGTAGGCAGTGGTTCGAAGTCTTCGATTCCATCACTCCTGTCATCAGAACTACCACCGTCAGCATAATATCCCAGTCCTCTGCGGGCAAAAGCCTGCCAAATAAGACATTTGTTGGCACTGTTGTAATGGATTTCATCGGCTTTGAGTATGGCGTTGCGGCCAGCTATAAATCCGGGATTACACGGTTGCATCTTCATGCCCTCCATGACCAGGAAGATGGCCTTGTGGTTACCTGAATTTACATTTGTAAGGTCCGGATCGAATCCGTAAGCATCAATAAAGGCCCAGTACATATCCCATAACATATCTGTCCACACTTCTCCCAGCTGATGTGGTGATGAGGTGCCTTTGATATCGTCAAATGTCTGAGGGTTTTTATTCATATCTGTGGAATACGGATATCTTCTTATGCCACCTCCTGTCACCTGCTGGGCAGATGCAAAAGTACCTATACCTCTTGAGTCTGTGCCTTTGTCACCGGGTTCGTGAGTGACCACAAGTGAAAAAAAGTCGCTCCAGCCTTCACCCATTTGCTCATCATTGATTAGACAAGTAGAAGACAGCCTTCCGCCGGTAAGTCTGTTTGAGATACCGTGAGCAAACTCGTGAGCTATGACGCCGTTGTCCAGCGAGCCGTCAAGATACTCAGCACCTACTCTTTCGCGGGCCTTGAAGGTCATGGTGACATTTGTGCCGCCTGTCAGCACCAATCTGATTTTGTCGCAGTCCGACTTCTTCATAAATATGGAAGGTATGGTCACCTGGCCTGCATTCTGTCCACCTGCCATTCCAATGATTTCTTCACCGTTTCCGCCGTTAACACCTACGATATTGCAGATGATTACAGCTATGGCTCCAGATTGCTGGGCATTATACACTTTTTTGGAAAAATCACACAATCCCCTGTCTACAAGGGCCACTTTGCCGTTGATATCACTCCCGTTGACAATGGTACCACAACCGGTAGTAGGGCTCGCACTATTGTCTTTGACGATGGCCACATTGCCGGAGATGGCAGGTTCTGTTTCATTGGGTATGGGCAATCCAAATTGTGCCTGACCGTATTCGGCTACGAATCCTTTAATTTGATCAGGCGAGTCGATAGATACGGACCCTCCTTCGTTGTCCCAAAAATACATCTGCATGGTTCCATTAAAGCCATCAGAAGGGGTTGAAAAATTGGCGTTGTTGATCTTTGTTGGGTTGCCGTTGACGATATCCTGACCGGCCTCATGCAGTGTTATGCCGTCAAAAGCCTGTGCCAGGACGTAGTCCCCCCCGTCGGCCTTGTTGGTATAATTTTTTTGCTGAAAGTTGCCAAATTCTTCATCAAAGCCCAGTATATGGCTGATGTCGTGCATCATGTTTACTGTATAAAACAGGTTTGTCACAGAAGCTTTGTAACTTTCCCTGGGGTCTTTGGTCAGATCTATGGGGAAATCAAACTGTAGTGCTGTGCCGCCATCTGTATCGTCACCATCAGATGAGTCGTCGTCGTCTTTGTCCTGGTAGGCATATGTGTTGTTGCCCCTTGTGATGGTGTATTCCGGTCCATTGACTCCATTGGTGTCGTGCCATCCGTATGGAGACGCCTGCGGAAACTGTGCGTCGGTGGCTATAGCCCTGCTTCCGTGGTTTGGACTCTCGGCAGGAAGTCTGAATACATTGTAACTGGCAGCTGCAGAAGAGACTGCAGATTCATTGTTATTTAAGGTCGACTCCTCTTTCCATGGTTTCATATGGCAGTCAAAGTGTTTTGTATACTTACCGGGATGGTGTTGACAGTAGATGGTCAGGTTTTGTCTGCCAATTTCTTCTCCGGTTTTTGCATCTACATGGAGATTCCAGTAGTCTGAGCCGGTTTTCATATCGACCTGCATAGACCAGGCCAGAACCAGTTTTCCGTTTTGAAGCACATAATTGAGTTCCACAGGCACAGGTGTTTCCGACAGTTCAGGGTATTCAAATACAAGCCTCATATCGTTGCTTCTGTCATGTACGACAGGCAGGCCTCTGACCTCCACCCCTAAGTGAGAGGCTCCCTTGACCAGAGCTTCTGAAGCATTTATTGTCGGACTCGTGGCACCGATTTTGCTTTGGATATCAGCTACAAAGCTATGTGCGTCAGAAAGCACTCTGCCATCGGCAGACGTTACCAGTGACATGATGGCATTCTGTACAGGTATACCCTCATAAGCCTGGT
>JAKQGD010000455.1 GCA_029573365.1 Bacteroidota bacterium
ATATTTTGTTTCTTCAGAGGCTATAAAAAACTGCAGGAGTACATTTGTCCTGCGGCCATGTTTTCCTACTTCCTTTGAAATGGTGGTCAGAAGGTCCATGCTGTCTACAGAATGGATCATGGAAATAAAGGGAGCGATGTATTTGAC
This sequence comes from Bacteroidota bacterium, assembly GCA_029573365.1. Taxonomy (GTDB): domain Bacteria; phylum Bacteroidota; class Bacteroidia; order Chitinophagales; family Saprospiraceae; genus OLB9. The sequence goes on from JAKQGD010000455.1 coordinate 148, forward strand.
CTTGTTTTTTTGCAGGTGTCCTATAAGATGCCATTGTATGTCGGACGGTAGTTTGTCTTTTTTATCCAGGAGTTCCTGTACCCTGTTTTCTCCAAAGATTCGCTGCCCCTGGTTGTACAGGGCCATAATCTGCTCAGTCGTCCTGGTTTTTGACACTGCCACTAGTGTTACACCGTGTGTGTCCGTATATTGACGTATTTCTTCGTACATAATCAAGTGATATCAGAAGAGGCCGTGTATTTCAGCGTCTACCTTTTCGATGACAAGCCCCAGGTCCTCGGGGTTGTTTTTAAAATCAAGATTGTCATTGTTTATGACCAAAAGATTGCCTTCCTTATACCGGGATATCCAGTCTTCGTAGCGGTCATTCAACCTTTTGAGATAATCAAGGCTCATATTACCCTCATAATCCCTGCCTCTGACATGGATGTGATGCACCAGTTTGGGTATGCTGCTGCGTAGATAGATAAGCAAGTCTGGGGCTTCCACCTGCGATGACATAATTCTGAACAGCTCAGAATAATTGGCAAAATCCCTGCTGGTCATGAGGTTCATCTCATGCAGGTTGGGAGCAAAAATATTGGCGTCTTCGTATATCGTTCTGTCCTGAATCACCGTCTGGTTGCCTGCCCTGATGCTGAGAATCTGCTGGTACCTGGAGCTTAGAAAATATATCTGCAGGTTAAAGGACCACCTCTGCATATCGTCATAAAAGTCACCCAGGTATGGATTTGTAGTGGTGTCTTCATACTGTACCTGCCACCCATAATGCTTGGACAGCAACTCGGTGAGTGTGGTTTTTCCGGCACCGATGTTTCCCGCAATAGCGACATGTTTTAACTTACGCATAGGTTCGTATGAGTTGGTTTGACACTGCTTTCCCGGGGCGTTAACCACCCCCATTCGGAAAACGGGAACAAAATACAAACAACGAACAAAAATCCGCCTTTTGACGGTATAAAACTTGATATTGTCTATTTTTTGAGGTTATTCGTACCAATGGACTTATCTTAGCGTTGTAAATGATGTGCATGGAGATTAACGAAGATTTAGTGACCAGGTTGGAGCATCTTTCCAGGCTGAAACTTTCGGCAGGCGAAAGAGCACAGATGATAGAAAGCCTCAGGTCGATAGTGGATATGTTCGGAATCATCAGTCAGGTGGATACCGAAGGTGTGGAGCCTCTGCTCAGCATGTCAGGCGTGGCCAACGTTATGCGGGAAGACAAGACTGTAAAGGGCATTTCTGTTGATGAGGCTTTGGCCAATGCACCTGCAGTCGTTGATCAATATTTTGCCGTACCAAAAGTGATAGAATGACATTTATCAACCATATGATCATCCTGGAGGCCATTTCCAAAGTTTACAGGATGGGTGACGAAACCATTAACGCACTGGGTTCGGTGTCTCTGACCATTGATGCCAACGAGTATGTGGCACTTATGGGGCCCTCCGGCTCCGGCAAATCTACTTTGATGAATATCCTCGGCTGTCTTGACAGTCCTACTTCGGGTACATACATACTCAACGGCATTGACGTAAGTCTTATGTCAGACGGTGACCTTGCGGAAGTACGCAACAAGCAAATAGGCTTTGTATTCCAGACATTTAATCTTCTGCCCAGATTGTCAGCCCTCGAAAATGTGGCCCTGCCACTGGTTTATGCGGGGTTAAATAAGTCAGAACGTCAGAAAATGGCCATCGAAGCCCTGGACAAAGTGGGACTAACCGACAGGATGAGCCATAAACCCAATGAATTATCCGGAGGACAGCGGCAGAGGGTGGCGATAGCCAGGGCCCTGGTCAATAATCCGGCCATCATCCTCGCCGACGAGCCCACAGGTAACCTGGATACTAAAACCTCAGTGGAAATTATGGGTATTTTCGAGAGACTCCACGATGCCGGCAATACCATCATTGTAGTAACCCATGAGCCCGACATCGCAGACCATGCCCACAGAATCATTAAGCTGAGAGACGGTTATGTCGAAGACAATTACCTCAATACCAGGATTGTCAAGGTTGATGACCCGGACCACCATTATAAGGTCAAGGGCATATAAATATTACAGGTTCAGCATAGTAAATTAACAATATTTTCCATACACGGCACTGACAAACGGGCCGTTGAGGAATTCCAGGGTCTGCAGCTGGCTTTGCAGTATGGTACCTTTCCATTTGTTTTTAAGCAGCATGTGGGCCACTTCGCAGAGGGGTGCAGCGGTTGTCAGTTGTATGGCTCTGAGTCTGCGGTTGCCGACCAGTCCCGGAAAAATCTTGTAGGACCTTTCTTTGCGTCTGAGCCTGTTTTGCTGGTCCTTGCCCTCAACAGAAGCATAAATAACCACCACGTCGTCCTCCACACTTGGTATGTTTTCGAGCATGATGTTTTCCAGGGCTTTAATTCTGTCTTCATTGTTGATGATGGTCGAAAGACTGCTTCGTACCCATTCGTAGTGACCGGGATATCTGATGGTTTTGTAGTCCAGGTTTTTTACCTTTCCGGCAAAGGCATCAGGAAAATCAGCGGCTCCGCCCGATGTGAAATTGTCCTCGTATTCGTCGCCGTCTATGATGATGCGTTCCAGACCAGAAAGGGCAGGTACATTCATCTTCTTGAAGTTGCGTACAATCTCGGCGTCTTTGAGGTATTCGGTAGCTACACCGATGGGACTCCACGTAAAAGCATAGTAATGCGGCGAAGGTGCATTTTTACTTATAGCTCCTACTTTCATATGCATGCTATGGACTATTTCGGTGCCGTATTCATCCCTGAATTCTTCGTACAGCCTATGGGCAAGCACATTTATAAATCCCGGTGCCAGGCCGGTTTGCAGCACAAATCCGGTATCGGCATCCTTGCTTAGTGCGATCACATCCTTGGTTTCCTGCACATACTCCGTCAGATTGGCATAGTGGCAGTTGTGTTTTCTGGCGAGGCCGGCTATCCTGGGTGCCTGACTTCCCGGCAGACAGTCCAGAATGATGTCACATTTGCGGAGGATGCTGTCCAGCTCCTCTGTCGAGCCCTCTGATGGCATAAGCACACTTTCTACATTGCACTCATGTGTCACACCTTTGGTGACAAAGTCCATCGCTCTCTGATTGGCATCAGAAGATATATCCCCGAAATAAAGGGTGCAGGGAAAAAAATTATACTGTGCCAGGATAAGTCCCGCTGCCTGTCCGATGCCTCCGCTCCCGGCAATAAATATTTTGGCGTTCATTTGATGGTTTGGTTTGGTCAAGAAATGTTTCTTTCCAAAGGCAATAAACCTTTGCGGAAAGGGTAGGGCAAAGATATGGTTTTTAAACCTGAGGTAAAAATTTTAAAGGAAGTGATTGATAATAAATAATTATATGTGTACATAAAACAAATTCAGTAAATAATAAATTATATAATTATATAAACTATAATTTATTGTTTAAAAGCATAAAAATATATTACAAAAATTTATTATATGTAATCAATGTGTTTATCTTTGTCCTGTCTTAGTCAGCCCAAAGCCTCAAGGCCGGTATCAGTATGCCGGCGAAATGTCGGGTTTCAGGATTTTGGTTTGTCACAGACAGCAACTTAAAACCAGGAGTATTTAATTTTAAAAACCGATTACTTTATGTCTAAAAAACAAAAACCGAAGTCCGCTGAGGGTTTTAAATTCAGCCTGAAGGACGAAAGACTGCCCAAGCTGCTCGGGGTGATTCTTGTATTGGCAGCTATCTATCTGGCTATTGCCTTTGTTTCTTATTTATATACCTGGAAATTTGACCAGGACAAGGTCCTTAAATTTTCGTGGGGTATGTTGCTGCAGGGCGATCTCAGTGTTCAAAACTGGCTGGGACGTCTGGGAGCCATTCTGTCTAATTTGTTTTTTTACTGGGGATTTGGGTTTCCCTCTGTGGTGGTGGTGGTACTGCTGATAAGGCTCGGTCTTGACCTCATCAGGAGGAGGTCGCTCATACCTTTCCTCATCTTTGCACGCAATTCTTTTGTCATTATGGCTTTTTGTTCCCTGGTACTGGAGTTTGTATTCAGAAAATCAGAATTTGCCTGGGGCGGGGCCTTTGGCGAAAGCACATGCTTCTGGCTTACCAATTTCCTGGGACAGATAGGTCTGTTTATCCTGTTGTTGTTTACCATGGGAGCCTATGTCATGTGGAGGGTAAACCCCAATTTTGACAATGTAACTTTTAGTAATCCCCTTGCGGGAATAAGTTTGCCGTCCTTGACCATGGACTTCTTTAAAGGTATGGAAGACAGCGAAATAGCACCCAAAAAGACCAAAGAAACTGTACACAAACATACCGACGAAGACATCGAAGAACTGTTTATCAGGTCGTTGAGGCCCAAAACTACCGATAAGCAAACCACGGCTGAAACCAAACCTGCTACAGAAGATAAAAACCAGGCTCGACACACCAGGGAACTGGATTTCGACTTACCTGTTTCGGCTCCTGCTGTCCCCGTGAGCGGTCCATCAACCCAGCTCGAACTGGAAATGGACGAACCATTCATACGTGAAGACCAGGATACAGAGCCCGAAGAAATACAGGGTCCGGTACTTGCTCAGGTGCCTGTGGCTCCTGAGACACAGATTGAAGCCATAAAACTGGAAGACGAGCTGGAGCCTTATGACCCCACTGCAGACCTTTCCAGATTTAAAATGCCAACGACCGAACTGCTTTTTGACTATGCAGACAAAAAAGTGGAAGTAGACAGGGCAGAGCTGGAGGCCAACAAGGATCAGATTATTGCTACACTGCTCAATTACAAGATCGAAATAACAAAGATCAGAGCCACCATCGGGCCAACGGTCACCCTTTATGAAATCGTGCCGGCCCCGGGAGTCAAGATTTCCAAGATTAAAAACCTGGAAGACGATATAGCTCTTAGTTTGTCGGCATTGGGCATAAGGATCATTGCACCCATTCCCGGTAAGGGTACCATCGGTATAGAGGTGCCAAATAAAAACAAGCAGATCGTATCGCTCAAGGAATTGTTGCAATCAGAAAAGTTTAAGGATACTAAGATGGCCCTGCCTATAGCTCTAGGCAAAACCATATCCAACGAGGTGTTTGTCGCCGACCTGGCCAAGATGCCGCACCTGCTTGTCGCTGGTGCCACAGGGCAGGGTAAGTCAGTTGGTATTAATGCCATCCTGATGTCGTTGCTCTATAAAAAGCATCCATCTCAAGTCAAGCTCGTACTTATCGATCCTAAGAAGGTGGAACTGTTTCCATACGGGCACCTGGACCAGCATTATCTGGCTTTCCTTCCTGACCAGGACGAACCCATCATAACTGAGACCAGCAAGGTAATCAACACACTCAATTCGCTGTGTATCGAGATGGATTCGCGATATGACCTACTCAAAAAAGCGAGGGTCCGTAATCTCAATGAATACAACGAGAAGTTTATGGAACGGAAACTGAGTCCGCGGGATGGCCATAAGTTTCTGCCGTACATCGTGCTGGTCATCGACGAATTTGCGGACCTCATCATGACTGCCGGCAAGGAAGTGGAGCTGCCCATCGCCAGGCTGGCACAGCTGGCCAGAGCCATAGGTATCCATCTGATCATAGCCACACAGAGACCTTCCGTCAATATCATCACCGGTATTATAAAGGCAAACTTCCCTGCAAGACTCGCCTTTAAGGTAACCTCTAAGATAGACTCCAGGACGATTCTGGATTCCGGAGGTGCTGACCAGCTCATCGGAAGTGGTGACATGCTACTGTCTATAGGCAGCAACAATGTGCGTCTGCAATGTGCCTTTGTAGACACTCCTGAAGTAGAAAACGTAATTAAACATATATCCGAACAACCGGGCTTCCCAGAGCCGTTTTACCTCCCTGAGTACAAAAGTGATGACGAAGGTGGTGTAGGCAATTCCGACCTAAAGATATCCGACCTGGACGAAAATTTTGATGAGGCAGCCAGGCTTATCGTATCCGCTCAGCACGGTTCCACTTCATTGATACAACGTAAAATGCAGCTCGGTTACAACCGTGCAGGCAGGATCATGGATCAGATGGAACAACTGGGCATTGTAGGACCCGCACAGGGTTCAAAACCTAGGGAAGTGCTTTTTTACAGCATCGATGAGCTTAATAATTTTCTCACTTCGTTGCGTAACAAATAAAAGTTTAGTTTTAAGACCCTTATAAAAGCCACCGGGACCTGGTTTCGGGGCTTTTTTTTTACCATTTTCCAGTATAGTCCACTTTCAGGGGCTTGCTCACCCATGGATTGCCCCTTATGTAAAACCGCCAGGGTCGGTGACTGCAGCTTCCTACGTGTATGCTCATTCCTATCCTGGGCCCACTTTCGATTTCTGCTTCCGGGATGGTGATACCGGTATCCATTATTTGTATGCTTGCATTGTTTTCGACCAGGCTGATGCCGTCCATATCACGGGTGATTCCCATGGCTATCGTAAGTTTTCCGGGGCCGCTTGTCAGCGAATGGCTGCCTGTCATTTTCCTTCTTACCTCCATCAGTTCTTTTCCGTCTACGGGTTCGACTCCCCGTATGAGCACCGCATGTGCCTGGCCCAGCTGACCGGTGACTACATTCATCATCGGATGCACCCCGTAGCAGGTGTATACATAAGCAGTGCCTCCGGACATGTACATGGTTTTGGTCCGTTCGGTGTACCTGCCGCCAAAGGCATGGCAGCCTCTGTCATCGGGACCCCTGTAGGCTTCTGTCTCTACGATGATTGCTGAGCAGGTTCCTTCAGGGGTATGGGTTACTATCATTTTGCCGAGGAGGTCCCTGGCCATTAAAACGACGTCTTCATTCTGATAATAAGCCGATGTTAGCAGTTTGGCAGTTGTGTCAGGATTCATGAGCAAAAGATGTATATTTGTTGGTGCATTAGGGTTTGTTGTCTCTTTTATTAATAACCCAATTAAAATGTAATCTATGACCAAATGGTTGAGAATTGTGTGGTTGGTGAGCAATTTTATCGTCATGACCGATGTTGTGTACTCTCAGGCCCGAAAACTCAAGGTGACCCTCACAGAGCCCTTAGTGTGTCCTGTTGGTGAATATAAATTGGTTTTTAATGACGAATTTGATGGCAATGTCCTTGATACTTCCAAATGGTATACATTTTACCCTTACGGGCCAAAATCCAGGCCGGATTCATGTTCATTTTGCCGCACACACATTTCTCCTAATGTATACAGGGAAGCCAACCTGGAGCTAAAAAGCGGATTGCTTGTCATCAGAGCTGACCGCGAAAATGATAGCTGGTTTGGAAAGGAATACGAATTTACCTCAGGTATGGTAAACAGCAGGCAGGAATTCAGGACGTATTCTAAATATGAAATCCGATGCAAACTACCCAAAGGCAGCCAGCAGTGGCCTGCTTTCTGGGTTTTTGGCTGGAGTACTGAGTTTGATATTTTTGAATTTATCTGCAAAGGGCCACGCAACCCCGAATTTGCAATACACAAATGGTTAAAGTCCGAATGTCCCAATCAGAAAAAGGTCCGCCGGGGTGGGCCCTGCTTCTCAAGCCAAAGCGGTCATATCGATTTTGGGATCGACTTTTCTGAAGAATTTCATGTTTTTACACTCGAATATGAGCCTCATATGATCAAATATTTCATTGATGGTATTATGGTGAGATATATCCCTCGGTTCTATGATCTAAAAGGCAGACCCATAAATTTATGCAGCATTCCTCCCGGCAAGTATCTGACAGAACCTGCTTACCCCAACTATGGAGAACCCGTGCAGGTAATCGCTTCCCAATCAATCTGTCGAAATCATAAAGAAAAAAATCCCGTATACCCTAATTATATGGAGATTGACTACATCCGGGTATATCAAAAAGAAGTACAACCCGATCTGTTGAGAGAATGACGCTGAAATAAAATATAAAAAAAGTAATATAAATCTTGACAATTACGACAAATGACATTATATTTGTGACAAAATACATCACATGTATAAGGGCCATAAAAAATCGTCTTCTCTGGTATCTGAGGCTGCCTTAGTTTATAACACACCACTCAGGCTGGTATCAGGTAGTCTGGGGCTGGGTGTTATAAGGTCTGCCAGGGCTGGTATAAAGACCGGCTATTATCTGGAGCTTGGCAGCCGTTTGGGACTTTCATTGCAGGAGCTGGCATCCATCCTTAATGTCTCTCTCCGCACATTGCAGAGATATGATGCGGAGCATATGCTTGACGCCGACCAGTCGGCTAAGGTCATAAGTTTAGAGATGCTTATGGCTCATGGTCTTGAGGTGTTTGGGGGGCAGCAAAGCTTTAACGACTGGCTCAGAGACCCTGTAATGGAGCTTGAAAACCAGACTCCCCTTAGCTTTTTAGACACTTCTTTTGGGTTTATGGTCCTGGAGCAGCTTCTTGGACGCATCGAGCATGGTATTTTTGCCTGATGCTGCTGTACAGGATTGCAAAACAAGAGTACATAGGCGATCTCTCGGGTACGGGTGCAAAATTGTATGGTGGCCGGTGGAACAAGCCTGGAAAAGCTGCTTTGTATACGAGTGAATCAAGGGCACTGGCCATGCTGGAACTTCTGGTGCATTTTAACAGCCGGGCGGCAATCAGAAACGTTTTTCGTTTTGCTGTAATTGAAGTGGACAGTACTTTGATTACCGATGTACCCGCTAAATTGTTTCCAGACAATCTACATACATTTAACAATGAAACACTCTGGGAAATCACGGAAAAATATTTTGATCAAAAGAATTGCCTGGCAATCAGAGTGCCCAGTGTCATCATAGGCAGGGAATCCAACG
>JAKQGD010000462.1 GCA_029573365.1 Bacteroidota bacterium
TTATTTTGGGTAGGTTGTGCAGGCAGTTATGACGCCCGGGCCCAACGTATCACAAAAGCATTCAGTACGATATTGTCAAAAGCCGGAGTGTCATTTGCCATCCTTGGCAATGAAGAAATGTGTACTGGTGACCCTGCTCGCAGAGCGGGCAACGAATTTGTATTTCAGATGCTGGCCCTTCAAAATATTACTACACTCAACAACTATAGTGTAAAAAAGGTAGTTACCGCTTGTCCGCATTGTTTCAATACAATAAAAAACGAATATCCGCAACTGGGAGGTTCGTATGAAGTGGTACACCATACACAGTTTATCAATGAACTCCTCAGCAGTGGCAGACTAAAAATAGAGGGAGGAAGCTTTAAAGGTAAAAAAATCACCTACCACGACTCTTGTTATCTGGGACGTATCAATGGTGAGTATGAAGCCCCTAGACAAATCATCGGTTTGCTGGATGCTGACCTTGCCGAGCTCCGCCGAAGCAAGTCCACAGGACTGTGCTGTGGTGCCGGTGGTGCCCAGATGTTTAAGGAAGACGAGCCGGGCGACAAACGTATCAACGTAGAAAGAGCAGAAGAAATTCTGGAAAGCGGAGCCTCTGTTGTGGTGGCCAATTGTCCGTTTTGTATTACCATGCTGACCGATGGCATGAAAGCCAGAGATAAACAGGACGACGTCATGGTGCTGGATATATCAGAAATGATTATCAACAGCTGATGTTGGTGCTGAAAACCAGAAATAAGCTGATGTCCGGTAAAAAACTGCAGAGCCTGACAACGGACTTTGTTTTAAGGAGGCCTCAATTGCCGACAGCTTGACAAGGGGCGATAAAATCCTTGCCTTCATGGAAAATGTGCATTTTGAAGGTCATTTGCCTGACGGCATCTCCATTATGAATCCTTACAGGGAGTCAGCCGACATCAAGATGATTTGCTCGGCATTCTACCGCAGATATTACAGCGACGATAAACCACGAACGCTTATCCTGGGCATCAATCCGGGTAGGCTGGGAGCCGGAGCCACCGGTATACCATTTACAGACACAAAGAGACTCAACGAAAAATGTGGCATTTCCTGGAAAAAATTTACCACACATGAGCCTTCGTCTGTATTTATGTACGAGATGATAGACGCTTATGGGGGGCCTCAGACTTTTTATAGTGATTTTTATATCAATTCTGTATGTCCGCTTGGGTTTGTAAAATCAGGAGCCGGAAATAAAACAGTCAACTACAACTACTACGATTCTGCTGAGCTTGAAAAGGCTGTAAAGTCGTTTATCATCGAAAACCTCAAAATACAGTCGGAAATAGCAGGAAGGGCAGATGTTTGTTTCTGTCTGGGCTCAGGTAAAAACTACAAATATCTTGAAGCTTTAAACAGAGAATATTCATTTTTTGGCAGCGTAATACCCCTGGAGCATCCGAGGTTTATCATGCAATACCGCCTTAAATCCAAAGACAGTTATATAGCTGAATATCTGCAAAAATTGAGTATCAGGAAGTGATTACTTATTGGTTTTTTCTGCCAGTTTGCTGGCCACAGCGGGATGAGTCTGCATAAAATGGTCGTACAGAAATTTACTGGCAAGAAATACAATTTTTTTTCCAAAACTGCTTTTGGCCCTGAGCCTGAATATGACTATCTGGAGCCTGAATAAAGGGATGATTGTAATTTTTTCGATGTCATCATAAATCAACCGGTACGCCTTCAGATAATTTGTCACGATATATGCCTCGTCACCCATTTCTACTCTTTTGAGGCTCATCAGGGTAAAATAGAGTAAGGCAAAAATAATCAGGAATGCAGCCAGAAACGGATATTTAAATACCGGAGAGGTTAGAAATGGCAATTGTTCGTCACTGGCAAGAAAAAGGCTGACCGTAAAGGTGCTGAAAAAAACAAACCACACCGTCGGAATAAAGAGCTTGAAAAAAACCGTAGAATTTGATGATACCCTATACATCCGGCTCAGTTTTGGGTAGGTTTTCTTCCGTTTTTCTTTCTGCAGCAACTCTTTTGGCTACCGAGATCGAAATTTCATACAGCAAATACATGGGGATACCTACCAGGATTTGAGTCAGGGCATCAGGCGGAGTGATGATGGCGGCTACAATAAAGATTACAAGAAATGCCTCTCTCCTGTATTTTTTCATCATTTCCGGTCCTACTAAACCGATTTTGGCCAAGAAATACACCACCACAGGAAGCTCAAATGCAATGCCCACAGGTAAGGTAAACATGGTCAGGTAATTGACATACGAGGACAGGGTAGGGCTGTTGATGGCTTCTGTTCCTACCGTATAATTGCCCAGGTACGTGATGGCAAAGGGAGCAATGACATAATAGCCAAAACAAACTCCTACGATAAACAACAGGGAAACAACAGCGATAAGACGATTGGCTACTTTGACCTCGTTTTCGTACAGACCCGGTTTTATAAATTTCCAGAACTCATAAAAAATGTATGGAAACGAAACAATCAGCCCTAGGTACAGGGAAACGGTGATCCCCATAAAAAACTGTTCGCCCATTTCACGGGTAATCAGCTGCATGTTGGGCGGGCTGAAACAAGTGGCCTCAGATACAGCACAGAAGAATCTGTACGTAGGAAAACTGGCTTTTTTAGGTGCGAAAATGATGTATTCGAAAACTTCAGTCTGGAATATAAGTGCTATAATGGCAAAGACAACAACAGAGATTCCGGCTCTGATGACGTGCCATCTGAGCTCTTCGAGATGATCAAGAAATCCCATTTCTTTTTCATCTCCCTCCTTGCCGGACTGTTTGTTCAGGATTTTTTTGAGAAGAATCGACATATGTCGCCTAAAATCTGCCTTAAAATGGACACAAAGATAATCAAATCACACACATCACAAGGTAAATTTATATAAAGCCGAAATAGTGTTATAATTTATAATATATTTAACTTTGAGCCATGAATTTTTCCTCCAGATTGCTCGAAGAAGCGGTATCAGCCTTGTCTTCACTTCCCGGCATAGGCAAGAAGTCTGCACTCAGGTTGGCTTTGCACCTTGTGCAGGACAACACCGGCAAGGCCCGCAAAATTGCATCTACCCTTCAGGAGCTAAGCTCAGGCATTCGAAAATGCACCGTGTGTTGTAATCTTTCGGATACAGAGGTTTGTAACATATGCAGCAACCCTTCCCGCTCAGGCCACCGCATGCTGTGCGTAGTGGAGAGTGCTCGGGATGTGATGGCCATCGAAGATACCAATCAGTTTTCAGGAAAATATCATGTATTAGGGGGAGTCATTTCACCACTGGAAGGGGTAGGGCCCTCTGATCTTAATATCGGTCAGCTCCAGGAAAGGATCGTAAAAGAAAACATCGAAGAGCTCATTATGGCCATCAGTCCTACCATAGACGGTGAGACGACCATTTACTATATTTCCAGGCTGCTTCGTGATTCCGGCATCCGCATTTCGGTAATCGCCCGGGGAGTGTCATTCGGCGGAGACCTCGAGTATGCCGACGAACTCACACTGGGCAGGTCCATTGTATCAAGAATTCCATATCAAGTCCAATCCTGACCGATGCCCATCCATGACATCGGCATAGTCATCGTCAATTACAATGTCCGGCACTTCCTTGTAAGGTGCCTTCAGTCTATCCGCAACTCACAAACAGGCAGCCTAAAAATTGGAGTCTGGGTGGTAGACAATGCCTCCGTCGACGGGTCTTCTTCGCTCATCAGCAGGGATTTTCCTGAGGTACACCTCATAGCCAACGACACCAACCTTGGCTTTTCGGCGGCCAACAACCAGGCCATAAAACAGATGGATACTGAGTACATCCTCCTTCTCAACCCTGATACGATACTCGAAGAAGATACATTACAAAAATGTTACAACTTCATGGCCGGCCATCCGCAGGCCGGTGCCGTAGGTGTTAGGATGATCGATGGTACAGGGCGTTTTCTTCCAGAGTCTAAAAGACAGATTCCCCGCATCTGGAACTCTTTTTGCAAGCTTACGTTTCTGTCAGGCCTTTTTCCGGGCTCACGGATTTTTAGCGGATACAACCTAGGCTACCTTCCGGAGTTCGAAACGCACGAAGTAGAGGTGCTTTGCGGTGCTTTCATGTTTATCAGATCATCTGTGTTGAAAGAAACAGGGCTGCTGGATGAGGCTTTTTTTATGTATGGAGAGGACATCGACTTGTCATACCGCATACTCAAGGCAGGTCATAAAATTTACTACTATCCCGAAACAAGCATCATCCACTACAAAGGTGAGAGCACCAAAAAAGGAAGCCTCAGTTATGTACGTACCTTTTACGGAGCCATGGATATCTATGTCAATAAACATTTCGGTCAGGGCAATGCCCGGCTTTTTGCCCGTGTGATCAAGTCTGCCATCTGGTTCAGAGCTCTACTCAGTGGATTGTCGAGGATTATTAAAAGCTGGGTAAACCCACTCATAGACCTGGGATTGATCTGGCTCAGTCTCAGCTTCATTAAACACGGATGGGCGGCGTACCACTTTGGAAACCGGGATTATTATGAAGGTACAGCCATAAATGGCATGCTGGGCTTATATGCAGCTGTCTGGGTGTTTTTTTTATGGCTCCTTGGCCAATATGACTTCAAAGGAGGACCCATTCGTACTTTGAGTGCCACAATAGCTGGTACTTTGTCACTGCTGATAGTGTATGCCTTATTGCCGGAAGGTTTGCGTACAAGCCGCATGATGATTCTGCTTGGATTTGTTGCAGCTTTTATCGTTCCCGTGGCAACCAGGTTTCTGACCGGCGTGTTTTTTGGGTCCGGACGAAACCCTATGTCAACATCGCCCATAGCCATTGTGGCTGGCAAAACCGGCAGCGAAAAACTTACCAATGTCATAAGAAAAGCGGGAATGCCTGCTCCCGAAATTCACTATATTTCACCTACCGATGGCGAAAATGACCCTTATTTCAGTGGAACAGTCAGCGATTTGCCGGCCATAGCCCGCTCTCTTGGAATAGGAGAAATCATCTACAGCTCTGAAGACCTCCCCATGAAGAAAATCATACGATCCATGACTTCAATGCAAAACATGGTCACTTTTCGCATAGGAGGTGACGAGTCACTGAGTGTGATAGGCAGCCACGGACGAAATCTGCCAGGCGAACTTTACAGCCTCGATATCACTTACCGCATTTCGGATACCGTACTGATGAGGTTAAAACGACTTTCCGATATCATGGTTTCGCTGATAGCTCTGCCGCTGTCGCCGGTACTTTTTGTCGTCGGGGGACTTAAAACCACTGTTTTTAATAATATATTCAACGTCTTTCTGGGAAAAACAACATGGGTAGGATATGGAGGCGAAAAATCAGATTATAGCTTTTTACCACCTTTGCCCCGGGCCGTGATTCCTTTTCCTATGACAGGCATCCTGCTGCATTATGTTCATGACCATTTTAAGAATGAAAACATACGTTATGCCAGGGATTACAAGGTTTTTAGCGATCTGTGGACGATACTTACTCATTTACATCAGATGTCAAACAGAGTAAAGTAAAGGCCGCCGCTCCCGCTTTTTTTGTACCTTTGCGTGCAACAAACTGGAGCATATATCGTGGACAATCTTTTAGAACACATCAGAACAAGGGCTGCCAGACTGCTTCCTGTAGTGATTGAATATCGGCGGCATATGCACAAACATCCGGAA
>JAKQGD010000473.1 GCA_029573365.1 Bacteroidota bacterium
AAATGAAGAAAATTTGCAGGATTTGAATATTTTTATAAATGCAACATTATTGCAAAAACAAAAATTTTATCATACCTTTGTGCCGACAGTGAGATTATATTCATGAAGTTATTCAACAGATTTGACTCGGATGCAGCAGGCTTCATCACCTCGATGTTGTGTGCCATCCATTGTTCGGCAGTACCTCTGTTTATTTCTATGGGCTTGCTGAGCAGCAAATCCTGGCTTCACAGCCATTCTTTTGACTGGGTGGTGATAGCCTTGGGTATAGTTATAGCCTCCTACTCTCTGGTAGGCGATTATTTCAGACGTCACCGCAATATTTTACCTCTTCTCATGGCAGCAACAGGATTTGTGCTTCTGGTCATCGGTATGATAGAGCACCATGGGTGGATGCTGGTTTTCAGCGTCATGGGAGGAGTGCTCGTAGCTGTTGCCCACGTGGTAAACCATCGTTTGATGAGGCTGAGGCCTGCAGGTCTCTGATTTTCTGACCTTTTGCACTACTATTTACATTTATCCATTACGGGTTATTTTATTTAACTTTACCACCATTAACGTATCCGGATGGGAAATAAAGTTATAATCATTGGTGCAGGACTTTGTGGCACCCTGCTTGCTCTTAGGCTGGCACAGCGGGGTTATAGAGTGGACATGTATGAAAGGCGGCCTGACATGCGAAAAAAAACGATCTCTGCCGGACGCTCCATAAACCTGGCTTTGTCGGACCGCGGTCTGAAAGGACTGTCCCTTGCAGGAATCAAAGATGATATCCTGCCTCTTGTCATACCTATGCATGGCCGCATGATACATGCCGTTGACGGCAACGAAAACCTTGTGAGATACAGTGGCAGGGATGGTGAATGGATAAATTCCGTGTCCCGTGGTGGCCTGAATATGGTCCTTCTGGATAAGGCGGAAGCCACGGGGCAGGTACGAGTGCATTTTGAGGTGGGATGCGAAGGGGCCGACCTCGAAAACGGCACAGTTACGCTCAAAGAATTGATCGGTGGGCGTACTTACACCGCATCTGCCTCAGCTATTTTTGGTACGGATGGAGCCAATTCGGCCATAAGAAACGCCATGCTGACAGATTCTGCACGGCATAGGTTTGATTTTTCTATAAATTATCTGCCCACAGCCTATAAGGAACTGGAGATTCCTCCCGGACCGGAAGGGGCTTTCAGGCTGGAGAAAAATGCCCTCCACATCTGGCCCGGAGATGGTTTTATGATGATAGCTCTGCCAAATCTGGACGGCAGCTTTACTGTTACACTTTTTTTACCGCATACAGGCGAAATCAGCTTCGAAAAGCTCCGTACTGACTCAGACATCACCTCTTTTTTTCTGAAGTATTTTCCTTCGGCCACAGCTCATATGCCCGACCTTGTCAATGACTTCAGGGCCAATCCCACCAGTGCACTGGGAACAGTTAAATGTTATCCATGGTCGGTCCATGGTAAGTTTCTGCTCATGGGCGATGCGGCCCATGCTGTGGTGCCCTTCTATGGTCAGGGTATGAATGCTTCCTTTGAAGATGTTTTTGTCCTGGACGAACTCATAGACAAACACAGAGGTGACTGGCCCAGTATTTTTGCCGAGTATCAGCAAACAAGAAAACAGGACGCAGATGCCATAGCTGACCTGGCTGTCGAAAACGAACTCGAAATGAGGTCTGCCACGGCAGATCCGGTCTTTTTGCTCAAAAGAAAAATAGAGCTCAGGCTCGAACAGTCACACAGGGACTATTTTAGCAAATACAGCATGGTCACCTTCAGGGAGGACCTTCCATACAGC
>JAKQGD010000487.1 GCA_029573365.1 Bacteroidota bacterium
GAATCGTAACCTCCTCCATGATACATAACAAGTTAGAGTCTGGCAACACCATTACATGCCCTAACTGTGCCAAAGAAGGCCATGCAGAAGATGCAAAATATTGTAACCGATGTGGTCACCTGTTGTAACCAATTTTTTACAAAACATCTAAATTAGTCCACGATATGAAATGGTACTTAATCCCCTCCTTATTATTCCTTTGTTTGCCTGCTAAGTCACAAGCCAAACTCAATTTTGGCATAGAAATCGATGCCCTTCCATACATCACGGGAGGCTGGTTTGCTGCAGGCTGGGCCGGAAAGGATGTGTGGCGTGTCAGGATGCTTGCAACCTCAGTACACAAGCCTGATTGGTCTACTAAAAAAGGATTTTACAATCACGATATTCTGTCATATGCCATCGTAATCGACAGATTTATGCAAGACGACTGGAAAGGCTGGTGGGCCGGTGGCGGACTGGTGTATTGGAAAAGCAATATCTCGGCAGATCAGTCCAAAGCCTCGTTCAGCAATTACCTGTTCAATGGATCCCTGGGTTGCAACTTTAAAATAGGTAGACATTTTTATTTGTCGCCCTGGGCAGGACTTAGTTTTAAAATGGCGGGAGACACAGACGTGCCTGTAGGTACAAAAACATACAATCTGCCTTCTATAAATCCTGAAGCCTCACTAAAAGCAGGGTTTATTTTCTAAAAATTGTACTAAAGGACGTAGCAGAAAATCGAATTTTCCATCAATGGTTCATAAAAGCATTATTCTTCATAATCAGGAAAGAGCCTGGCGAACCAAGATTTAAATTCCGGAGTTTTTTTAAGTTCCTTTAGATCCCGCTCATCCAGCATTTTTTTGAAGTGCTTTTTGTTCATTTCAAATGACTTTTCAAGAAACTGCAAAGCCATCTGATGGTCCTTTTTCAAGGCAAAATACCTGGCCATACAAAAGATAGCCGATGATTTTGATGAATCAGATTTTGACAGTTTGAGAGCCAGCTGCAAGACACTCAACCCATTGTCAAAATCTCCTGCATGGGTCCTCATCATGCCTTTGGATAATAAAAAATTTATATCATACTTATCTATCATCAGGAGAGAGTCAATCTTATTTTCCATGGCAGGATTCCTGGACCTTTGGTATTCGCTGATGGCATCTATGTAATAAATTACTGAAAAGTTTTCTATAACACTTTTTAAAGTCCTGGTTGAAAATGCAGGTATATGTTTATAGTAGTCGCTTATGGCTTCATGTGCGTTTTTAGTCCCATAACATAGTGGTATGTAATGCAGATATGAATCATAAAGGCAGACAGTTACCTTTTGTATGTCAGCCCCTGCAGGGTCAAAAGTTACCCAACCCATGCCGGGAAAATATACTTCGACCCAATGATTGAGATACAGCCACGAATCAGCCACATTTAGTTCGAATGTAAAGCCACTTACAAACCTCGCCGGTATGTTTGAAGCCCTGCATAAAGCCGTCATGAGTGCTGCGTAATCATAAGAACGGCTAGTCTTTTGACTGATGGCACCGATGGCTCCTGTCCCTGGTTTGTCTGAGGGTGACAGGTCAAGGTCCCTGGTCTGCACTACGGCATCATATATCTTGTTTATTTTATCAAATCTGGTGGTTGCTTTCAGCGAAGCAGCATAGGTGGTGATGACTTCATGGTCAGACTGTATGTTGGGTTCGGGCCTCAGATGCCTGGCTGTATCGGGATCAAGCGGATCCTTATATTTACCGTTTATAAAATCTGTCCAGTTATTCCGTCTGACAAGCAAAGAAGTTTTGATTACGGGTGGTTTCTTGTAAAAATCCGGGTGTTTGTTTACGGCCCAGCATAGTCTAATTCCGTCTTTGTCGGTATAGATACTGTCAGGCTCAGGAATGACCTCCCTATGTCCCAATTTTACTGAGGGCCCCTCCGGTACCGGAACTAGGAAGGTCTCGTACTTCAGAGTTTTGTTCCTTTTGGTCAGGTTGTCTTCTGTAAAATGATTGATATTAATCTGCACAAACTGCCCATTGGCACCAGCCAAACAAAAGTAAACAAAAATAGCTGTACAGAATACTTTCGAAACCAGCAGGCATCTGCTCATACCCATAGATCAATATTTGATAATCTTGTGGGTGATGGGCCGCCCTGTCTCATTACCCAGCGTGAGCAGGTAGAGGCCCGGAGCCAGCGAGGATATGTCCAGAGTGTGATGCTGAGCCTCAGCGTCCCACGCCATCAGCCTGCGTCCTGTCTGGTCATACAAAGTTACGGCTCCTGTTACCGACGTTGACAGGTGGATCAGACCTGTGGTGGGATTGGGGTATGGAGGCGGCGGATGGCTGTACCACTCGACAGGAAAGACATGGGAGATGCCGGGATCACATATCTGGTCAGTATCCATGCGATACATAGGATGGACAGGTACGGAGCCGTTGCTGTTGGGAAAAGGCAGTCTGAGCCCCAGCTTTTCTAAGCCACAGGCCCTGCCCTTCTCGTCAGGATGGTGGATGATGCTCAGAGCCTTCCATGTAAAGGCGGTGGTGATGTAGATACGGCAATCAGGAGCCAGCAGACTGTTAGAAAAGGTAAGCGATACGCCATAGGTGGTGGGTATCCGCATGGTATCTATGAGCTCCAGCCCAGAGGCAAGGTCATCAAGGCTGTGCTCTAACTGATAGAGCGAGTCTCTGGCTGACAAATACACATACTTGCCGCTGGGAGAAAAAGATACGCCTACTGATGCAGAGTATGGGGGGGCGGTATTTATTATCAGCCGGCGGGGCCTCGAAAACATACCTGTCTCTCTGTCAAAATCATAAGCATGCACCCCCACCCACAGGTCATACCACACATAATGCCGGCCCGTAGGATCAAAAGCCGCTGCTCCATTTACTTCCGGTCCCTCGGCACCTATGGTCTGCTTGTGGTGCACCCGTGGGCCGAGGCTGTCTAAAAGGATCATGGTACATACAGGATCATGCCTACTCCATACCGGCACCCACCACCCGGAGCCGTCGGCAGTCTTGCACGCGGACGCTTGACCATAAGCCAGATAAGTGCCCCCAATAAGCTGCTTATTTTTTTCTGTCACTCTGCCCAGGCCGTCATTAGCGTTCATGTCTATTACAGAGTACATTTGGCTCCGTTTATATACATCATTATTTGACCAAAGTCTGTGAAAAAGTACATACTCACCCTCCCTGCCGGGATAAGGCAGGGCAAAGATGACCTGAGCCGTAGGATAATAAGCTCTGGGGCCGGGTATGCAGTACACATTATGTATCAGGCCGGGATTTAAGTCCTCACCATTTTCCATCACCTCGTGCAGTGAGTTGATGACAGAGCAGCCATTGGTATAAAACATAAGCTCACCTGTGAGCGGATGCGACATGGCAGCGCCTCCCAACATGTCATAAGCGATGGGGTATGGTGTGACCGAGGGAGGAGAATCATTAAAACGGATAATATTGCCCTCGGCTTTACCAGGATAGGTATCTCCATATTCATAACCCAATACCCAGGTATAATCATACTTTTGTGCCTGCCCCCCGGGCAGGCTTAGCAGCCATATAAGGGCCACCAGCAGGCTTCTGCTCTTATCCATAGATCAATATTTGATAATCTTATGGGTGATGGGCCGCCCTGTCTCATCACTCAGCGTGAGCAGGTACAGGCCCGGAGCCCCCGGCCTACGGACAGGCTTGTTAGCCAGAAAACAACTACCAGACAGAAACCGACCTCCCTCATAATTTAAAATTAAAGTCATTTTTTACGCCAACCATTTTGACGGTTAAATATTTTATAGTTTTACAAATATATAGCAATTTTACAAAACTATTTGTTAACCTGACTTTTGATTTACCGAATAATCATCATTGTCCTCTACAAACAAGGTAGCAACGGCACCTAAAATCATAAAGCCCCCGGCTACTACGAGACAAATAACCGAATGGTTGCCGTAAAGTCCATTGAGCAGCGGGCCTCCCACCAGTCCGTTTGTTATCTGAGGTATGGTGATAAAAAAGTTAAAAATGCCCATATAAATGCCCATCTTGCGTGCTGGCAGCGAACCGGCCAGCATGGCATAAGGCATCGCAAGGATGCTGGCCCAGGCGATACCTACCCCGACCATAGAATACATAAGATAATCAGGATTCTGTATAAAATAAACGGAGATGAGTCCCAGTCCACCTGCGACCAGTGATACGGCGTGGGTATTTTTTCGTCCCAGTGCTCTGGCAATGGATGGCAGGGCAAAGGCATAAAGGGCAGAAACAAGGTTGTAAATACCAAAAAGTACACCTACTTGATTACCAGCTATCTGGAATGCCGGAGACTTTGTATCATTGGGAGCCAGCCCATAGATGTGTTCTGCTATGGCCGGTGTGGTATATACCCACATACCAAAAAGGGCAAACCAAGAGCAAAACTGTACGATGCCCAGTTGCTTCATAGTTTTGGGCATGCCTGCAAAATCTTCGATGATGGCAGCAAAAAA
>JAKQGD010000510.1 GCA_029573365.1 Bacteroidota bacterium
AGTTTGGTGCCTTCGCCGATAATGGTTTCACCTGAAACACCTCTGTTGACCGTACATCCTGCTCCTATCTCCACATGGTCACGTATGATGACTCTGCCACCGGACCTCCACTTGTGGTAGGCACCATTTATTTTTTTAAAATAAAAGGCATCCGTGCCTATTAGGGCACCTGCCTGGATGTTTACATGGTCGCCGACGGTGGTCTGGTCTCCAATAAATACCCCCGGCTGGATGTAGCAGTTGCGGCCGATGACCACATCGTGTCCGATGGTGACTCCATGGTCTATGTGGGTACCTTCGCCGATGACCAGGTTTTGGCCTCTGTCACTATCAAGGTATTTCATGGGTCTTTGTTCCCATACCAATTGATTGTATACCGCGAAGGGATCTTCTGTGACAAGAAGGACCTTACCGGGGGGACAGGTTACTGCTTTATTTATCAGGATGATGGTAGCAGCCGATGATAGGGATTTCTGGTAATATTTTTCTATATCTACAAATGTGATGTCACCGCTTCTGACCTTGTGTATCTCATTGATGCCCATGGCAATCAAAGAAGAATCTCCAATGAGTTCAAGGCCAAATTTTATTGCAAGTTCCGTAACCGGAATGGGCTTTTTAAAATCCATCCTTTAGTTAGTTTTTAACCAGTTTAGCATTGACCAGCTTATACATGAGCCGGTTTATGTCCTTGTCATTGAGCCTGAGGATTCCTTTGAGGGTAATCGCATCAGCAGAGTATTTTACACCTTCTAGGGCTTCCACTTCCATGACGGTCTCCGGGCCTGCTCCTCCGCAGAAGAAACACATGCTGTAAGGAAAGGCCGAAAAAATAAATTCCTTGTGCGATTTGTATCCTTCGACAGGAATGATGTACCCTTTGATGCTTACTTCCTTGCCATCGAGGGCACGTATCTGGTCACCGAAGACAGGCTTATCTATCTTAAAGCCCATGACTTCGTCATATTCCTTTTTGTAGCTGATCTTGCCGAGGGTTTTCCACACATTGTCACCGGACTGGCCGTGGAGGGAAAAAGTAAGGACTATGGCGGCAAAAAATGTAGATATACGGTTTTTCATTTTTCGGATTAACTTTATTATTACTCTGTCATCTCTGCATTCTCCAGGGTATACAGCAGGCTCGACGCGTCCACAGGATTGACCGACAAGGTGCCTCTGACCTTAACCTTCCTTTCGGATATTTTTACTTTTTTATTGTCCTTCATAAAGACCTGCATGGCTGTTTCGGGTCCTGCTTTGCCACAAAAGAAGCAGGTACTCTGGGGAAACTTACTAAGCATAAAGTGGCTTTGGGTCACCTGTCCGGTAAGAGGTATCATATATCCTTCGATCTCGATTTGGTTTCCGTCCAGCTTTAAAACGGTTGCAGAAACTTTGGGCTTTTTAGTTTCTGTCATAAACTCTGGGTCGAAGCTGGTTTCAAAAGTAACCTGGCCCAGGGTAAACCATATATCCCTGCCTGCAAGCTGACCCGAAGCATGGCTCAATGTCAGCAATCCTGACAGGAGGACAAGGTATAACCTTAGCGATGCAATGGGCATGGCGGCCTGGTTTTTATTTATCATAACGATGGAAGTCTGTCATCTGCGGGTTTGTAACGCCTATTTTTCTGATAAAGTTTTGTTAATGTCTGTACGGGCAGCCTGTATAGCCGGGATTACTGCTGCCAGCATGCCTAAAAACAAAGAGGCTGCCAGAATCCACCACTCTTCCCTGAGCCATTTCCACCCCGTAAAACTATACCTGAAATCTTCTTTTAGATAATCGGCAGCCCAGTTCATACCCAGGTGGCTGAGTGCCGAGCCTACGGCAAAACCTATGGCTGCAAGGATTAGCCCTTCGAGGATGATCAGGGCAAATATTCCAGACCTGTGAGCCCCCATGACCCTCATAAGTGCCAGCTCATATTTCCTTTCCCTCATACTTTTAAACAGTGATATAAATATGCTGAGAGCAGATACCGCGGCTATCAGGAGGGCCAGGCCACGAAGTGCATCGGTACCCAGTCCTATCATGCTATAAAGTCTGTTGATTTCTATGGCCGGTGATGCCGCCTGCAGCTCTGTGTTTTCGTTGATGTTCCGTCCAAAATTGAGTGCCTGGAAGTTGGTTCTGTTTCGGTATTTTATCAGCAGGGAGGTAATCTCCTCATCGGGATGTGCGGCCAGGTCAGTATTGCTGTTGTCATGTACATGGTCGTCATCGTGTGCGTGGTCTTCGTCGTGAGCGTGGTCGTGGTCTCCTTCTTCATGACCATGGTGCTCCCCGGCTTTATCATCATGGTTGGCCTCTTCTCCCTGATGTTCATGTACCTGCCAGATGGTGGCCGTATTGGTGAGGATGAGCTGGTCGACGACCGTACCAGAAGGTGCCAGAATGCCGCTCACCACAAAGCTGGCGTGGTCGTGAGTAAGGTCAGTATCATCAGCAAATCCATGGGCACTTTTAAATGTATCTCCGAGTTTGAGCCCCGTCTCCCCGGCTACTACAGATCCTATGGTCACCTCAAAGTCTTTTTTCCAGAGGCTGCCAGAAAATACCGACGCACCATACAGGCTGACAAGCTCATGATTGGTGCCAACGATACGGTATGATTTGTAACTGTCGCCCAGTGACAAGGGTATGGCCTGCTTTATCAGAGGGTGATTTTCCTTAAGCAGGGGCAGGGCATTTTTAACAGGTATGTTGCCTGTGGGGTTGTCGATATGATACATGCTGCACAAAATCATCTGCAGCGGACTGCCTTTTGCACCTATGACGAGGTCGATTTCTGCCAGGTTTTTGTCAAATTTTTCTTTGAGCTGCGAATTAAAAAGCAACAAAAAAGAGATGAGCCCTACTCCGAGTGAAAAAAGGACGACGCTCATGATAAGGTTGAGCGGATTTTTGACTATATTTCTCCAGGCAAGGTACCATATGCTCATGATGCCATCAGATTTATCTGGTTAGAAATGTTTTCCTTTAGCCTGGTGTCGTGTGTCACCACGATGAGTGCCGAGCCTGCCGCCTTTGACTGTTCCTGGAGCAATGCCAGCACTTCGTCACAGTTGTGGTCGTCGAGGGCAGAGGTGGGTTCGTCAGCGAGGATGAGTCCTGGTTTGTTTATAAGGGCCCTGGCTATGGCTACTCTCTGCTTTTCTCCTTGCGAAAGGTCACGGACACTTTTTTCGGCCTTATGGCCAATGTTGAGCCTGTCCAGCATAGTCCGGGCTTCTGATTCTGACACCCTGTTGCCGGCAAGCTTCTGGGCTATCATCACATTTTCTATTACGCTGAGCGAATCAATAAAATGGTTTTGCTGGAAAATAATGCCAATGTTTTTTCCCCTGAATTTGTCAAGTGCAGTATCCCTCAGTGTACATATGTCAGTGCCTTCGATCCACACCGATCCCTGGCCGCTGGTAAGCAATCCGCCGAGGAGATGCAACAGGGTAGTCTTGCCTACTCCTGATTGGCCCAGAATGAGGAGGATGTCCGATGCATTGCAGGTTATATCGGGAAATGAAAGTTCCGGCCCTCCCTTATATCGGTACTTAAGATTTTTAGTTGATATCATGCGGCAAAGGTAAGAACTATCTAACGAACAAAGCCGTCAGGATGTTTACCGGTGGTTTTTAAATTGATTCGTCAAAGTGGACTATGATAGGCCGTAGGGTATTACTTTTACAGATTGGAATGAAAATGTAGATGCAAAAACAAACAGCAGGTCTGATAATCCTCGTTGCCAAGGTAATACTGGCAACAGGGCTTTTATGGCTTCTGTGGTATCAGCTCACGGATAAGGAAGGTGCGGGAGCTCTTTTTTCAGCTTTAACGAAGGGCATCACATATGAGGGGTGGCTTTGGCTGGCACTTTGTATTTTGCTTATGCCTTTAAACTGGGGTCTTGAAGCCTATAAATGGAAAAAGCTGATGTCACCGCATATGGAAGTGGCTTTATTTTCGGCCATAAAGACTGTGCTAGCAGGCATCACTGCCGGACTGGTGACTCCTGCCCGCATAGGCGAATATGCGGGACGGCTTATCACTTCTGATCCCAGGCACAAGACGGAGGTCATTTCAGCTACCCTCCTCGGCAGTATAGGCCAAAACCTTTGCAATATCATTTTTGGTCTTATGTTCAGTACATGGTTTCTGCGGTCCGTCTTCCAACCCGGCATGGCAGGTACTGTCATTTATGGAGCCGTCATCCTGGCACAAGTCATTTTTTTAGTGTTCGTTTATTACCGGCTTCCGCAGGTGGCACACTGGCTGGAGAGGTTGCCGGGCCCCGGATTTAAAAATAAATACAGCGACAGGCTGAAGACCCTTGACCTGTATGATACACCCTTGCTCCATACCGTAATCCTGCTGTCAGCGGCACGTTATGTGGTTTATTTTATCCAGTATTTTGCAGTCATGCAGTTTCTGGGATCCGAAACCGGTTTAGTGGAATCCGCAAGGTGTATTTCCGGTATTTTTTTGGTACAGACGGGTATACCGTTGCCAGCTTTCCTGAGCATCTTTGCCCGTGGCGAACTGGCTATTCTCGTATGGTCAGCAGCAGGCATCAGCGAGGTGGTGGCACTGGCCGCCACTTTCTCCCTGTGGCTTATAAATCTTATAATTCCTGGTCTGACAGGGCTGTATTTCCTTATGCGGGCAGACGTGAACAAATTCATCGGCGATTGAGAATTAAAAGTCTTCCTTCATTGCCATAGGCAAATAAAAAGACCTGCCACTCATTCATGACAGGTCTTATCAACTTACTATTAATCTGAACCTTAACTAACTGCTTACTTCTTGTCGCCGCCCACTTCTTCAAACTCTACGTCTGTAACGTCATCTGCACTGCCCTTTGCACCCGGATTTTCGCCTGATGATGCTGACTCCTGAGAGCCCCCGTTCTGGGCTTGCTGAGCATTATAGATGTCCTGAGACGCTGACTGCCAGGCTGCATTGAGGGTCTCTGTGGCTTTGTCTATCCTGTCCATATCCTGAAGCTTGTGTGCTTCCTTAAGTTCGGTAAGCGAATTTTCGATGGCAGACTTCTTGTCGGCGGGTATTTTGTCACCTATCTCTGTAAGCTGCTTTTCGGTCTGGAAGACCAATGAATCCGCCATATTGAGCTTTTCTGCCTTTTCCTTGGCTTTTTTGTCAGAGTCTGCATTGGCTGCAGCCTCAGCCTTCATCTTCGCTATCTCTTCCTGAGACAATCCTGTAGAGGCTTCGATCCTGATGTTTTGCTCTTTGCCGGTGCCTTTGTCGAGAGCACTTACCTTGAGGATACCGTTGGCATCTATGTCAAAAGTTACTTCGATTTGTGGCACTCCTCTGGGTGAAGGTGGTATTCCGTCAAGGATAAACCTGCCTACAGTCCTGTTGTCCTTGGCCATAGGCCTTTCGCCCTGCAGGATGTGGATTTCTACACTTGGCTGGTTGTCGGCAGCGGTAGAGTAGGTTTTGGTCTTTTTTGTAGGAATGGTGCTGTTGGACTCGATGACTATGTCAAAAACATTGCCCATGGTCTCGATACCGAGTGAGAGTGGTGTCACATCAAGCAGGAGAACGTCTTTGACATCTCCGCTAAGTACTCCGCCCTGTACAGCTGCTCCGAGAGCTACTACTTCGTCCGGGTTTACACTCTTGTTGGGTTTTTTGCCAAAAAACTCTTCTACAGCCTGCTGGATGGCCGGTATTCTGGTAGAACCACCCACGAGGATTACCTCATCGATTTTGCTCTTGCTGATACCTGCATCCTTGATTGCTTCTTCGCATGGCTTTAGGGTACGCTTGATGAGGCTGTCAGCCAATTGCTCAAACTTTGCCCTTGACAACTTGGTCACGAGGTGCTTTGGCACTCCGTCCACAGCTGTGATATAAGGAAGATTAATCTCAGTCTCAGTGGATGTCGAAAGCTCAATCTTGGCTTTTTCGGCGGCATCCTTGATACGCTGCAGTGACATAGGGTCCTTGCGGAGGTCTACATTTTCCTGAGCCTTAAACTCATTGGCCAGCCAGTCGATAATGACCTGGTCGAAGTCGTCGCCTCCGAGGTGGGTATCACCATTTGTAGATTTTACCTCAAAAACCCCGTCGCCGAGCTCCAGGATAGATATGTCAAATGTACCTCCGCCGAGGTCAAACACAGCTATAGTGCTGTCTTTGTGTTTTTTGTCCAGTCCGTATGCCAATGCGGCTGCTGTGGGCTCATTGATGATACGAAGCACCTTGAGGCCGGCGATTTCGCCTGCTTCCTTGGTGGCCTGACGCTGAGAGTCATTAAAGTAGGCAGGTACAGTGATGACCGCTTCGCTTACTCCCTGGCCCAGAAAGTCCTCAGCGGTTTTTTTCATCTTTTGAAGTACCATTGCTGAGATTTCCTGTGGCGTGTAAAGCCTGCCGTCAATATCCACTCTGACAGTGTCGTTGTCGCCTTTGACGGTTTTGTAGGCGACCCTCGATGACTCGGTTCCCACTTCGCTGTACCTGTTACCCATAAATCTCTTGATGGATGCTATGGTTCTAGTAGGGTTGGTTATGGCCTGCCTTTTGGCGGGATCACCTATCTTCCGTTCGCCATTGTCCAGAAAAGCCACAATCGAAGGTGTGGTCCTTTTTCCTTCCTCATTGGCGATGACTACCGGCTCATTGCCTTCCATGACGGCTACACATGAGTTGGTGGTACCTAAGTCTATACCTATGATTTTACCCATTTTGTTCTTATTATTTGGTTTTTAAGTAATTGAAAAGTCTGAAAACAACCTTACTCTGTCAATCCTTGTGCCAATGGAAAATCCGACCACCAAATGTGATTATTTCTGCCAAAAAAGTCGGACAATACAAATAAAAACTGACATATCGTCAGAGTATCACTTAAAATTCAGACTTTTTGTAAAGATTCCGTTGCGGAGTGAGTCCAGGGTGATATTGGCAAAACCGATGTTGTCTCTTCTGAAGACTGACCTTCCGGAAAACAAACCCAGACCGCCATTGGAGAGATTGGAATATTTGGGTATTTCGCCGCTGGAGGTGATGCCCAGATTGGCCTGACCTATGCTGATGTAGTCTCTGATTTCCTTGCCTCCAGATACGATTTCCAGCGATGCATTTTGCATGTATCTTTTAACCTGAGGGTCCACGGGTATGGCTCCGCTCATAAACTCATAAAAGGCCTGTCCCTTATAGGTATATTCCGTTTTTTCGTAATTTCTTAATAAGTGCCAGGTAACGGATTTGTTAGTGATGACGCCGTCTTTTTCTTCTTTATAGTAAATGATATAGTTGACATCATGAATCGCTGCCAGGGGGTCAGCAATCCATTGTACTTTGTTGATACCTGCATAACCAAAAGACAGCAGTGCTGTACTTCCCGGACTGATGACATCTTCATTTACATACTTGCTAAGTGCGGTAGTGGTGGCCTCGGTGAGTGTACTTCCGTCGGCTTTTTTGATGAATAAAGTGTATTTGGAACCCGGAAGTATGGGATTTATGGAATTTTTGCTCTTGTATAGATAATTTGGGGCATCGGCAAATACACCCGAGCTACGCTTATATCCTTCGAGGTTGCCGTCTACACGGGTCAGTTTAAAATCGGTCTTGTTTCCATTTCTGTCTTGTCGTATGATCACTTCTATATCGGGAAAATACAGTTTTTCAGGATCTTTGGCCAGTACATAGGCAGAAGTGGCCTCATCGACAAATGCCCTCTCTACCCTTACATAAGTGGCTGTGTCAGAAGCGGAAATCAGACCGTATACCACAGGTAGTTCCACAGAGCCTTCTGTGAGGTCAAATTCATTGGAACACGAAGCGGTAAACATCGTAGCAAGAAAGAGGATAGTCAGTGGACGCAAATTCATGGCAGCGAAGAAATGAGGTGCAAATTTAGGGTTTAATTTTGGTATATGTCCAATATTACTAAAAAATGTATTGTGCCTCAGGGCCAATGGTAGGGGCGAAGGTGTGGATAATTTTATAAAAATTGGCATACATTTGCCCTCGAAATTTATTCATTCATCAAACAACAAACAACATCATGGCCAGAAAACTGATCGCCGCCGGCAACTGGAAAATGAACACCACCGTGGAGGAAGGGATATCTTTAGCCCGTAAAGTAGCGGAGGCCTCTAGAAACAATAAAGTGCTTACCATTCTGGCAGTACCGCATACACACCTGTTTCCGGTTTCTAAGAAGATAAAGGCTTCGTCAGGGGTCAGACTGGCCGCACAAAACTGCCACCACAAAACTTCCGGTGCCTTTACAGGCGAAATATCTCCGGCCATGATTTCGTCACTCAAAATAACATATGTGGTCATCGGCCACTCGGAGCGTAGGGAATACAACCACGAAGACAACGCCCTCCTGGCTCTTAAGACAAGGGCGGCCCTGGACGCCGGACTCAAGGTCATTTTTTGCTGTGGCGAAGCCCTCGATATACGCAAAAGCGACAGTCATGTGGCCCACGTCAAAAATCAACTGTCAGAGTCTCTGTTTATGCTTTCTGCCACGGAGATGAAAAACATCGTTATAGCCTACGAACCCATCTGGGCCATTGGTACAGGTGAAACAGCCACGCCGGAACAGGCACAGGAGATGCACTTCGCCATCAGAGAGATGCTACGCAAAAAGTATGGTAAGCGAGTAGCCGAAAACACAAGCATCCTGTATGGAGGCTCAGTAAAGGGCAGCAATGCCGCAGAACTTTTCAGCCAGCCGGATGTAGACGGAGGTCTTGTAGGGGGAGCTTCCCTCAATGCGGATGAATTTGTCACTATTGTCAATTCCTTTGGCCGAAAGGCCGGTTAAGCCGGAAATTTTTTATAACGCCGCCCCTCTTTTAATAGGGTCTAAGCTGTAGTGCAGGTACCATTTGCCAGGTAAAAATAATTATCCTCATGTTGTGGTAAAATAAGTATTTTTACTGCCATTTAACCGGGTGTTAAAGCCGATGATACTGTATGCCTGACCAACAGCTTAAAAATGTATGTGGAATAATGACCATGCCGGTTACAGGGTTAGTAGCAATGGCCCTTATCATGTTACTTGCTCAGTGCGGTCGTCAGCCAAGAAAGGCAGATGAAGTCACTTACAATACCCACATTAGGCCGATACTCTCAGACAAATGTTTTAAATGTCACGGTCCTGACGCCAGTAAAAGAAAGTCAGATTTCAGGCTGGATACAGAGGCCGGGGCCTATGCTGTCCTGAAAGGTCAGGCGGATAAACACGGCATAGTGCCGGGTCACCCTGATAAATCAGAGGTTTATCTGCGTATCAGCTCAGAAGACCCGGAATATATGATGCCTCCTCCGGAGTCCAATCTCTCCCTCGCCCATGAAGAAATCGAACTGATAAGAAAATGGATCAGTGCGGGAGCCAGGTATGAAAAGCACTGGTCATTTATTCCTCCTGCAATCACGGAAGTGCCCAAAGTAAATAATGATTCCTGGCCAGCCAATGAAATCGACCACTTTATTCTCCGGAAACTCGAAGAAAAGAATCTCAGACCCAATGATATAAAATACGATGCTTTCCTGCTCAAAAGAATGATGCACGACATCACAGGATTGCCGCCGGATATACAAATGCAGGATGAATTTTTATCAGACCCCGGTTCCCAAAAATATGAGGCGATGGTCGACCGTGCCCTAGCCAGTCCTCATTATGGTGAAAAAATGGCCATTTTATGGATGGATATTGCCAGATATGCCGACAGTCATGGATACCAGGATGATGGTCTTCGTACGATGTGGCCTTGGAGAGACTGGGTCATACATGCTTTTAACAGCAATTATGACTACCGCAAATTTATCACCTGGCAGCTGGCAGGTGACCTCCTTCCGGATGCAGGCATGGAATCGGTCCTGGCCACAGGATTTAACCGCAACCACAAGATAACACAGGAGGGTGGTGTAATAGACGAAGAGTACCGGATAGAATATGTCACTGATCGCACCAATACCGTAGGAAAAGGCCTGCTGGCCATGACTTTCGAATGTGCCAAGTGTCATGACCATAAATACGACCCCATTTCCCAAAAAGATTATTTCAGCACCTTTGCCTTTTTTAACCAGGTAAACGAAAAAGGACTCTATGGCGATATAACCGTTGCTTCGCTCGCAGACCCACCATATATGACCATTACAAGCCGTGACAAGGAAGGCCCCTTAAAATTTTTAAGCAAAGCAGACACCGGAGCTGTGAGAGTGATGATCATGAAAGACAGCCTCCGAAAGACATATATACTTGACAGAGGAGCCTACGACCATCCTGCTGCTGAAATTGGTGTTGGTACTCCGGAAGCCATTCTAAAATATGACACCTCCACTTACGGAACCAACAGACTGGGTTTTGCCAAATGGATGTTTGACCCTAAAAATCCGCTTACAGCACGTGTTTTTGTAAACCTTATGTGGCAGGAGTTTTTTGGCAGAGGGCTGGTGAGGACCTCCGGAGATTTTGGACTTCAGGGAGATCTGCCCTCACATCCGCAAATGCTCGACTGGCTGGCATGTGACTTCATGACCCACGGATGGAACATCAAGCGACTGGTCAGACAAATCGTTATGTCATCAGCCTACAAACAAACATCGGTAGTTACCCAGGCTCACCTCGATAACGATCCCGAAAATGTCTTTCTGGCCAGAGGACCGAGGGTAAGGCTTTCTGCTGAGTTGCTCAAAGACCACATCCTGTCTGCAAGTGGCCTGTTAAACCCGACCATAGGCGGCCCCAGCATCAAACCTTACCAGCCCAAAGGACTATGGGAAGCAGCGACCTCCGGACGAGGACAACTGGCTACCTACGTCGAAGATACTGAGGACAAGAGGTACAGAAGAGGTTTGTATCACTTTATTAAAAGGACAGTACCGCCGCCTGCCATGCTTATTTTTGACGCCTCAAACAGAGACCAGTGTCAGGTCAGCAGGGCCACCACCAGTACACCACTGCAGTCACTTGTACTTATGAATGACCGTCAGGTACTCGAAGCCTCCAGATATATGGCATACACACTTGCCGGACAAATTTCTGATGAAAATAAATTGATTACGGGCTTGTACAGAAAAATCCTTTGCAGATTGCCAAAAAAAGAAGAAACTAAAGCTGTCAGGCAATATTACAGTGAAGTTTTGAAAAATATGGATGACCAAAAAGCCCGGGCAATTCTTGGTTTTGGTGGTCACAAACTCCATGACGGTGCGGATACAAAAACCGTGGCGTCGATTATGCAGGTCGTACAAATGATTTTTAACCTCGAGGAAACTTCCATGAGATAATTTAAAAGTGAGTACCAATGAACCATCCTTTTTTTGAACACAGGCTTAACATTAACAGGAGGCATTTTTTAGGAAAACTTTCTGTGGGACTGGGCAGCATGGCACTGGGATCATTGCTCATCAAAGACCTTTTTAACAATCCCGGCCAGGTTTCTGAGCATCTTATGACAGGGCTGCCACATTTTGCACCCAAGGCCAAAAGGGTCATTTATCTTTTTCAAAATGGTGCTCCTTCGCAGCTCGAATCCTTTGATTACAAGCCGGCTCTCAGCAGGATGTTTGGACAGGATCTGCCCGAATCAATACGCAACGGTCAACGACTGACAGGAATGACCGCAAATCAGGATAAATTTCCGATGGTAGGCAGTTATTTTCCATTTAAACAATACGGCCAGTCAGGTACCTGGGTGAGTGACCTCTTTCCCAATATGGCCAAAATCGTGGATGATCTATGTATCGTCAAGTCTATGCATACCGAGGCTATAAACCATGATCCTGCACTGACATTTATGCAGACAGGTGCTCAGCAAGGCAACAGACCCAGTATGGGGGCATGGCTCAGTTACGGCCTTGGTTCCGAAAATCAGAATCTGCCAGCGTTCTGTGTCCTGTTGTCAAAGGGTAAAGGAAATGGCCAGGGTGTCTACAGTAAGCTTTGGACCAATGGTTTTCTCGACAGTAAGCACCAGGGAGTACAATTTAGCAACAGCGAAGAAAGGGTACTGTATCTACACGATCAGGATGGACTCACTGCTGATGACAGACGTAAAATGCTGGACAAGCTAAACGAATTAAACAACATAGGTTTTGAGGAGGTCGGTGATCCCGGCATCAGAGACAAAATAGGACAATTCGAACTGGCCTACCGTATGCAGACAGCCGTACCCGAAATAACCGACATCACCAGGGAGTCTGACTCCGTAATCAGGATGTACGGACCTGAGTGTCTTATGCCGGGAACTTATGCCAGCAATTGTCTGTTGGCACGCAAGCTGTCAGAAGCGGGTGTTCGATTTGTGCAGATATACCATCAGGGGTGGGACCAGCATGCCAACTTGGTCGGCGAAATGCCTATGCAGGCAATGGATGTAGACAGAGCTTCTGCAGCCCTGGTCACCGACCTCAAACAGCGGGGCCTACTAGAAGAAACACTAGTCATCTGGGGAGGCGAGTTTGGGAGGACCAACTATTGCCAGGGGCCTCTGTCCGCTGACTCTTACGGCAGAGACCATCATCCCAGAGCCTACACCATATGGATGGCCGGAGGCGGAATAAAACCGGGCATCGTTTATGGCGAAACCGACGAATTCGGTTACAACATCATAGAAAATCCTGTCCATGTCAATGATTTTCATGCTACGGTACTGCATCTTCTGGGTCTGGACCACGAAAAACTTGTGTACCGACATCTGGGCAGAAGGTACAGACTCACAGATGTGGCCGGCAAGGTGGTAGACGATATCATTGTCTGATGCAGAGGGTTCAAACATATTTATCCAATCTCATTTTTGGCTTTGCAGTTCTGGCATTGATCCTGATGCTTTTTGACAAATATATACAGGTTCCGGCATGGCTTATATCGGCCGGGCGTATACATCCACTGGTGCTTCATCTACCCATAGGCATGTATGTACTATATATGGTCATGCTGCCATTTGTTCGTTCGGCAAAAGACTCAGTTACAGATGGCCTCATGGATCTGATGTTGCGGATTGCCTGCCTTATGTCTTTTTTATCAGCTGTGACGGGATCGATGCTTTCGCACGAACTTCAGGCTTATAACTCATCACAACTCAGCGTACACAGATATGCCGGTTTTGCCTTTGCTTTTGGCTTGTATTTGTTGTGTTTTACCGACACAAAAAGGAAACTGCTCCGAGCATTTCTCTTGTGTGCCAATGCAACCCTGCTCATCATAACGGGCCATAAAGGAGCCGAAATTACCCACGGTAAAAACTTTTTATTTCCCGACAACAAGGATGCCATTAATACCTCATCTTCGGGCCAAAGTGTATATACCGAATGGATCATACCGGTGTTTAAAAACAAATGTTTTTCCTGCCACAACCCTGAGAAGAAAAAAGGAGGACTCATTATGTCGGACACATTGTCATTGTCAGCAGGTGGAAAATCAGGTCCTTTATGGATTTCAGGCCACGCTGACAGCAGCCTTATTATTAAAAACATCATGCTTCCTCTCTCTGATGAAGCCCACATGCCTCCTGAAGGAAAACCTCAACTGACAGCCCTTGAAATAGACCTTTTAAAAGCCTGGATCAATTCAGGAGTATCGTTCAACCGCTCCGCCGACAGTTATCAAAAAAATGACACCCTCAGGATTATTACAGACCAGATGTCAACCCTAAAAAACAGGACCATTAAATCCTATAATTTTGAGGCTGCAGATGCAGAGGAACTGGAAAAAATTAATACACACTTTCTGGTGGTAAAACCGGTAAATGTGGGCAGTCCTGCATTGTCAGTATCCATATTTTTAGCGTCAGAGTATAAAACTGATCACCTTAAAAAACTTCTGGCTGTAAAAAAACAAATCGTTCAGCTCAACCTCATTGATATACCGGTACGGGATGCAGATATGCAAATAATTTCTGAATTTTCGGCTTTAGAAAAATTGATTTTAAATGGCACAGAAATTACTGATTCCGGAATAAAAAAACTGGAAGAATTAAAAAATCTGGAACATTTATCACTTTCAAAAACAAAGGTGACAAATGACTTGGAAAATATAATTAATAAATTGCCTCGTCTGAGAAATGTGTTTGTAAATGAAACCGCAATAAAAAAAGATATCATAGACTTGTGGCAAAAAAAATATCCGCAGATATTCTTTTGTTGTGCGTCCGCTGCTGACGAAAAGATAAAACTTTCGCCTCCATTGCTTGCCAACGAAAATACTACAATCACATCAGGTGAGGATATTGCCTTAAAACACTACATAAAGGGAGTAAAAATTAAATACACGACCGACGGAAGCATCCCTGATACTGTAAATGGCAGGGAATACAATGGACCTTTTAAAATCAGCGGCTCGGCAGATGTCAAAGCTGTGGCAGTCAAAGAAGGGTGGTATGCCAGCGAACCCATCACATTTTCGCTTTTCGAAAGAGGTGTGTTGCCTGATAGTACGCAATTGCTTTCAGCCCCAAATATACAATATCCCGGACGTGGTCATCTTACTTTTACCGATGGCAACCGTGGACCTATATCCAATTTGAAGGACCCAAATTGGATAGCTTTCCGCGAAGGTCCCTTTGTAGCTGTTTGTAGGTTTGGCGGTCCGGTGTCCATACATAAAATTTCGTTTTGTTATGGATTGCAGGTGCAGGCCTATGTTTTTCCGCCTGTGGACATAAAGATATCAGGCAGCAATGATAATAAAAATTTTATGTTGCTGGCAGCCAATAAAATACCTCCATTTTTAAAGGAAGACAAGGACCAAGTAAAACCCGGTGTTGTACATCTGCAGCTTACAGGCAAACCATTTAAATATTACAAAGTAGAAGCCCACAATTTACCGGTAATTCCAAAATGGCACCCCGGAAAAGGAGAGGCAGGATGGCTTTTTATTGATGAAATATTTTTTTATAAATAACCAAAAATGAACCGAAGAAAATTTATGAAAACATCCGGAATTCTACTTGCTTCCTGGCCTTTGACGGGAAATAATTTATATAGCGAAAAACCAGTTTTAGGTCACGGTAATAAAAAATATACCTGGGACAATAAATGGTTGTCAAAAAATAAAGTTTTACCAGCGGTAAAAGATTGTCACGAAATGATTTTTACTCCTGAAAAAAAGATAATTTTACTGACCAATGATGTCAGAAATAATTTCATTGTTTTTTCAAAAGATGGCAAGGTTGAAGCCACCTTTGGCCATGATTTTCCGGGAGGACATGGCCTTACATACGGAGGTGTAAAAGGAGATGATTTTCTTATGGTGACGGATTATGAAAGGCATATGGTTTTTAGAGTAGATACATCCGGAAAAATCATCAGGACATGGACATATCCTGCAGAGACAGGAAAGTATGACTCAGAATCATCTTTTTTGCCTACAGAGACTGCCGTTTCTGTTGACGGCGAATTCTACGTGGCAGACGGCTACGGAGCACAGCACATAATGCACTATGACAAGGACGGATTTCTCAAAAATATTTTTGGTGGCCGCGGTGACGGACCTCAGCATCTTGACAATGCCCACGGCATATGTATAGACTACAGGAAATCCACACCGACACTGATCATAACTGACCGCAACCGGTGCTGCTTTAAAAGATTTACAGTGGATGGTACATACCTCGGGACCATCCCATTACCCGGAGCCAATGTATGCAGGCCTGTCATCAAAGGTGATTATCTTTATGTAGCTGTATTGACCAGCGACTATACCGGCAATACAGACTCAGGCTTTGTAATCATCCTGGACAAGGACGATAAAATGGTATCTGCTCCCGGCGGATCGGTACCGCATTATGACGGAGATATCCCGGCAGAAAGCTATCAGACCATCAGATTGTTTAAGCACCCTCATGACGTACTCGTTGATGATGACGAAAATATGTATGTCTGCCAGTGGAACAGCGGCAATGTGTTGCCCTATAAACTTGTGCCGCATGATTAAATGGCCTTTTATTTTCAGTCTTTGTTGCAGCTGTATAAATCTATGGTCCCAAAAACTACAGCTGACCACTCCCCGCGTAAATACTATGGTGGCCATGACTGGCAATAATAAACCGGTGGTCGTCAGGTATGATTTCAGAATGCCGGGTGCAGACCTCAGGTTTACTACCGATGGATCGGAGCCGGGCAAAAAGTCTCAAAAATATCGTGACAGCCTGATTGTAACACGGCCATGCGTGCTCAGGGCCAGGGCTTTTCACAGGGATTTTCTCCCTTCCGAGATAGTGACAACAGAGGTTGTAAGCAGCGGAAAGAAGGTGTCTGATTTTGATGTAAAAGGGTATTCAGAACAATACAAAGCATTAGGAAAAGAAACTCTTTTTGACCGTGAATTTGGGAGTACAAATTTCAGGCAACATTACCTGGGCTTTACAGAAAATGCAGAAATTGAATTTGCAACCTATGCTGAAGACAGCATTTCAAATGT
The DNA here is from genome assembly GCA_029573365.1 of Bacteroidota bacterium. Lineage (GTDB taxonomy): Bacteria > Bacteroidota > Bacteroidia > Chitinophagales > Saprospiraceae > OLB9. Next base: position 16,415 of record JAKQGD010000510.1, read on the forward strand.
CCATATTTCTATACTGGTAGACCAGCCGGCCTGGATTTTTGGTCCTCAGTCTGTAAAAGTACTCGACAGCGATGATATCGTCCTGGCCAGGATCGATTATTTCGAAAGTATGGATAAAAATAAGGCAGAAAAACTCATCAAAAAAATAGTCATACCCCGGGGAAAACACCAAAGCCTGAAGCTGGTGGTCGAGCCCGTAAGAAAGCTGCCGGAATGGCATCAGGGAAGGGGAAACGGAGCCTGGATATTTATTGACGAAATTTGGATCGAGTAAAATCAGAATTTATTATTTTCAAAAATTAAATAATTGCCTGTAATGTACAAAGCCTTATATCTGAGTCCGATGATACCCTCCTTTGACATCGGGCAGAC
>JAKQGD010000627.1 GCA_029573365.1 Bacteroidota bacterium
AGGATGAATTCTATCCTTATGCCCGCCAGCTCGTGGCCACCGTGTCCGCCGGATGCAAACAACAATACAGGGATTAATGCCAGTATGGCAAAGATGCTTAAAGATTTAATTAAAGTTTTCATTATAACATGATAAATAAGGTTTAACAATATGTGTAATTAATTGTGGGTTTGATGCCTTTTCCTGTGTTTAACAGAAAAAAGGACACCTGCGATGAGAGAAAGGAAAATGACAGACAGAGACAGTCCTATACCTAAGTGGTAATGATTTTCCAGAACGAGTTTAACTCCAACATATACCAGGATCACTGTAAGACTGTGCTTAAGGTAATGAAATGAGTCAAGCATATTTGCAATAAAAAAGTACATAGACCTGAGTCCTAAAATAGCAAAAATATTGGAGGTGAACACTAGGAAAGGATCCTGAGTAATACCGAGGATGGCAGGGATGCTGTCAAGAGCAAACAGGATATCAGTAAATTCTATCAAAACAAGGGCAAGAAACAAAGGTGTTGCTATCACGATACCCTTTTTTCGGATAAAAAAACTTTCTCCGTAAACCTGGCCTGAAACCGGCAGGATCTTCCTTATGGACCTGTACACAAATGAATCCTTGGGTTCAAATTTTTCTTCATCATCCGAAAATGCCATTTTCAGTGCGGTCAGTATCAGAAAAGCTCCAAACACGTAGCTTGTCCACGAAAAGTTACTGATTAAATAAACTCCGAAAACAATCATAAGCCCGCGGAATATGAGGGCTCCCAGTATTCCCCAGAATAATACCCGGTGCTGATATTTGCGGGGAATACGGAAGGATTTAAAAATCAGAGCAATCACAAATATATTGTCCACGCTTAGGGTGAGCTCAATCACATATCCAGTAAGGTATTCCATGGTTGCTACCCAGGCAGATTTACCATAAGCTCCTGGACCAAGCCTGTAAGTGTATATCATCAGGATCACAAAACTAAATAACAAACCTAAGGTGGCCCAAACAATGGTCCATCGGGTTGCCTCCCGGTAAGAAATTTCATGAGAACCCTTATTGAATACTCCCAGATCAAGGGCCAGGAATATACCGATCAATATGATGAATAATACCCAAATTAACATGAACCAGTATTATTTGATAACGCTTGAGTTGATTATGTTTTCCCAGTCAATAGCCTCCAGGAGGTCGCTGCCGGGATGAGGAAAACGATTCATGTCATAAACCGGAACATTGACTTCCTTTTTGTCGCGGGTCAAAATACGAAGAACCACGCTCTTCAGCACATTAGTGTCCTGATTGTGTACTACTTCCTTGACATAGGATTTAGACACCGAACATTCGGCAATATTGGTGATGTCTAATGAACGAACGGTATCATTGTCTATAAAAACCAATTTACCGTTCCTTTTATCAAGGCCTATGGCCCCACCCTGGAAGAGTCCTACTTTATCGGGGTTTATTCCATGATTTCCGGCAAGGGACTTAAAATCATTTTTTCTTGCTTTGTCTTTGCGATTGCCCAGGAAAAAATAGGCCATGGGTCCGATAACCGCCATTACTAATAATATGTTTAGAATAATTGAAGACATTCTGTTATTTTTTAATCTGGTTATAAATAAAATAAGTGCCAGGTACTGAACAAAAAGGTCAGTACTAAAACTTATGCGATTTGCATAGATCCTGTCCGGGTGTTACCGGCAGGAGTTTATTTACCAGAAGATATGAAAAGGAAAAATAAGGTGCCGTAGCCGCTCCTTTTCGGAGGCGACCAGCTCAAAATAAAGTCTTCTAGCAGCGGAAACATGCTGAATAGGTATGTCTAAGGACAAATCTAATTTTGCCGGCCGGGCATGATGATGGCATGGTTTGATTGCTGTACTGCAGTCAGAAGTAAAAGATGCAAAACCAAGACTCTTAACTGAAGCAAATGGGATCTGACATGATTGCTTAAATATTCCGGAATGAGCCGCACAGGCAAGGGCGGAGCAATCAGGAAAAGGCTGGGCTTTGATGGCAAATATAAATACAAGGGTCGCAAGAAGAATAGCAAGTTTGCTCTCTTTAGATTGGAGACCCTTGTCGTCAGGTGATATTTGGTTCTTTGCTATGGTTTATTGATTTTCTTCTATAAATTTGTCAATGTTACTCTTGGTACCAAATACCAGCAAAAGGTCATTTTCCTCAAACATGTAAACAGAATGAAGAATGCCGAAAACTATTTTTTCTACTGTAGAGCTGCCTAGATAATTTTTAACCTCATTTTGTTTGATGACCGTAACAATGTGGGCATTGTATTTCTTTTTTATGTCAATGTCTCCCAAAGTAAGGCCTATGATTTTAGATGGGATCTTTACCTCCACGATTTCATATTCGCCATGCAACTCCATGCTTTTGACGGCCCCTTGCACCATGATCCTGTTGGAGAGTTCTATGGCGTATTCTGCTTCCGGCTCAATAATCTCATCTACTTGCATGGCTTCTAGCACAGTGGTATGAACAGGAGTCAGCGATCTGGCTATTATTCGACCATGATAGTGTTTTTTAATCAAAGCAGTCGTCGTTATGGAAGCACCTACATCCTCTCCGATGGCTATTACTACCAGGTCACAGTCATCGAGAGGCATATAATTTATAGACGCTTCTTCTGATGAGTCCAGGCCGATGGCGTGGTTGATCTTACGTTGTATGAGTTCCACTTTGGCAGGGTTAACATCTACGCCAAATACTTCATGTCCGTCTTCTGCAAGTTTGGCAGCCAGGTTACCACCAAAATTTCCCAAACCGATGACTATTATTTTCTTTTTCATTGATAAATCCTTTGAATATTAATTGATGACCACATTTTCTTTAGGGTAGTAAGGCACAACCCCTGTTTTTTGTTCCATGATGCTGCTAAATATACCCATGAGGAAGGTAAGAAAACTTACTCTACCCAAAAACATGAGAAGAATCAGAACTACATTGCCCGCAGACGATAGCGAAGGAGTGATCCCAACACTAAGTCCTACCGTAGAATAGGCAGAAATACATTCAAAAAGAAGGTCTTTAAACAGGATCTCAGGATGGAGAAAAGCCAGAAGAAAGGTTCCAAAACTGATGGCAAATACAGACAACATAATGACGGCATTTACCTGCAGTATGGTGTTGCCTGGGATTTCCTTGTACTTGATGACCATCTTTTCCTTACCCAGAATTACATTCCACAGACTGAGCAAAGCCAGAGAAAAAGTCGTGGTTTTGATACCGCCACCAGTAGACCCGGGTGAAGCTCCAATCCACATAAGAGCCATAATAAGCATAAAAGCAGGAATGCCCAGCTGGCCCATGTTTATGTTGTTAAATCCTGCGGTCCTCGGAGTTACAGAATTAAAAAATGAAACAGCTACCTTGCCCCAGAACGAATGCTCCTGAAGAGAGCCGTTGTATTCTGCCAGAAAAAATAGTACAGTACCAGCCACAAGCAGGATGGAAGTAGTAATGATTATGAGCCAGTTGTTGGTGGTAAACTTTACTATTTCTTTCTGGTACTCAAACCCCAGGGATTTTATTGACGCAAGTCGACCCAGTAAATTGTTTTTAATGAGGACATAATGGTTTATCATAACAGAATAACTGATACCTCCCGTGATAATTAGCCACGCTACGGTCAGATGCAACGGATAGTTAAAACGGGCCGAGGGCTCATAAAGAGAGTTGCTTAGAGTAGAAAACCCGGCATTGCAAAAGGCGGAAATGGAATGGAATACAGCAAAAAAGGCGGGTTTGTCGGTGATGCCCTCACCGGTGACAAAGATGTAGATCAACAAAGCTCCAATGGCTTCGACCAGAAAAGTGATGAATACAATTTTAAAAAGCGAGCTGAAAGTGTTTTTACTGCTCAACTCTTTGATCATGTCGCTTACCATCATCCGGTTGCGAAAAGAAGTAGAAGAATTGAAAATCAGAGCAAAAACATTGGTAACAGTCAGGATGCCAAGACCGCCGAGCTGTATGAGAATCATTATTATGACTTGCCCGAAAAGGGTAAAATCCTTGCCTGTATCCAGCACAGCCAGCCCTGTAACTGTAACTGCACTGGTAGAGGTGAACAATGCCTGTATAAATGTAACGCCTTTATGAGAAGCAGCAGGTAGCATCAGACAGATGGCCCCAAAGAGTATGAGAAACATAAAACTCAACACAAACAACAAGGACGGATGGATGTTGGTATTACCCAAGCTGGCTATCTTAAACGAAATGGCCAAGAAACCAATGAATGTGGCAAGGAAAAGTCTGAATCCTTCTACATCGACAAAGTTACTAAAAAAGCCCATGCACCATATGACTGACACTATAAGGTACGTCATTGAAATGCATAAGAACACCACCCGTGCTGACCGAACGTACACATTACGGGCAATCAGCAGCAAATACAGGCTCATCAGCATACAAATAAGACTGAACAGCAGGTTTATAGACTTATAAATGTACGGGAATGCACCATATTTGCCCATATCAAACCCTGTTTCTGCTATTTGTCCCAGTATGATGAGCAACGCAAAGGCAAACACTATATTTACAATGTGTTTGAAGTACTTATCTCCAAACTCTATGAGGGCTTTCATTCTATGGGAAAAATCTGGTTTTCATTTTGTGTTAAAAACACGCAAAGCTATGCTTTTTAGTCTATTGCTAAAAACTAATTTTTGAAACCACTGCGTTTATTTGATTCTGTTCATTTTAATAATGAATGGCACGGTAGTCACGATAACTATACCCAAAACTATATAGCCGAGATACTGAGTGATATCCACGCCATATGTGGATATAAGATAACCATGCAGGTAATGGCCTGCCAGGATAAAGGTTGTAGCCCATGTGAGCGAACCTGCAATATTGTAAATCATAAAAGTGGAGTAGTCCATCCTCACTATACCGGCCACTATAGGGGCAAAGGTGCGGACAAATGGAATAAATCTTGCCATGAATATGGTAATGGGTCCGTGCTTGTCAAAATAGTTTCTGGCATCTCTCAGGTACTTATGTTTGAAGAAGAAGGTATCCTTCTGGTCGTAAAGCTTTTTACCTCCCCGCAGACCGAAATAATACCCAAAAATATTGCCTAAAATGCCTGAAATACTGATCAAGGCAATAATGACAATGAGATTGAAAGCTGTGCTGTGACCCTCACTGATGTCTGACATTAGCTTAGTGCTGTACACACCGGTGACAAAGAGAAGTGAATCTCCCGGAAGAAAAAAGCCGGCAAAAAGACCTGTTTCGGCAAAGACAATAAACATTATAAGGATAAGCCCTCCGTGGGTTACATACCATTGCGGCTGCAATAAATCGGTTAAGTGGAGGAGGCTCATTCTTGTTTCTGATGATTGATTGATGCGTACGGGATATCCAGTCAAATAATCATGCCAAATATCCCGTGTGAAAAAAACAGAACCCCGGAATCTGTCCGGAGGTTCTGTTTTAGCCGATTTTTCTTTATTGTTTTACAAAACGATTGGCTTGTACCTGACCACCGCTCTGCAAAGTAATAAAATACAGGCCCGGAATCAGGGGGCCAACATTGATTGTATTTTCGCCGGGACTAAGACCTGCATGCTGTATCACTATTTTGCCTTGAGTGTCTGTTATCACCAGTGAATTATCCTTATTAAGTCGGTCAGTCATGACCAGGGTCAAAAATCCCTGAACAGGATTTTGCCTGATGGAAAAAAAGTCAGCAGATGATGAAGACGCAGGGTTGATGGTACCGGAAAGGACTCTGTCGCCATTGGAAAACCAAACACCCCACCTTTTACCTGAAATAAACAAAGCCGGACTGCCTGCTGCTTCTATCTTGTTGGTCTTTAGATTTACGACATTGGTGTTGTATCCGTTTGCTGCGAGGTTTTCGACATCAAAAATGATTTTATTGTCGCTGCTGCTAAAATTGGGGTACCCCAGGGTATTGTTTTTATTGTATATAGCCGCTGCTGAGCCAGACTCAATGTTTGCTCCGATTATGCTTATAAATTCGCTTTCGTCCACGTAATCAAAGGCTATGATATAGGGACTGTTTTTAGAAAACACAGGGTTGGCCACGCTCACTTTTTCTGGAAGTGAACTAAACAACTTGCTTACTTTTCCCAGGGCAAAGCCACCTACGTCATCGTTCCACACATTGATAAAGCTTATGTCCCAGTATAGGATAGAGCCTGATGTGGCACTTTTGATTTCGTTTTCTGCATCGTACATGATATTTTCGCCGGTGATGTCAAACTCCATGGCATCGGCATAGTTGACATCGCCGGTAACCACACCCTGCGAATAGGTAGGGTTGTACAGTTCAAATGTGTTTTGGACCACCTGTGAGCCACCAAAATAGAACACTTCGATCTCATTTACTTTTTCTTTGGTTACAGCCGCTATTTTTAGACCATCCTTGGAGATGATGGCGTTTCTCCATACCGGGGAGTTGCCAATAATCTGTTCCTGGGGGGTTACATTTGTTTGTGACCAGTCGATAAATATATAATGAATCTTGTCATCCGTGCCTACAAATATGATCTCGCTGCCGTCGTCGGTGATGCTTGGCTTGGACTGTACTCCTGAGGAGGAAATTTGTCCGAGATTGTTTCCGTTTGTATCGTAAACAAACAAGCCGGTGTTGTTGCTTCCTGTGACCAGAATAAATTGTTGTCCGGGATTGTCGCCCAGATCGTTTTCGTAGTTGCCTCCCTGGCCTCCCAGAATGCCTACCTGGTCAAAAGCAGTTTTGGCTGCATTAACTTCAGCTGTGCCATAAAGGTCTGTGGCCGCCTTGATTACAGCGATTCTGCAATCTACAAACTGGGATGACTTGGTCAGGTAGTTTGTCAGAGCTCTGTAATACACTTTTTCGGCTTTATCTTTTCCTACTGCTGTGGCAAACTTAAAGAAGGCCCAGTTAGGTATTCCGCTGTTGATATGTACTCCGCCGTTATCCTCGGTGCCCCGATATCTTTCGTCGTAGTGACGGGGTTGCCAGCCTCTGTTAAAGTCATTGGTGGCAGCACCGTTGTGAGGGTCCTGCATATCACGAAGGGCTCCGGAAGGAAAAGCAGAAGTTTTAACCACATCTTCGCCTATTTTCCAATCATCGCGGTCTATCATGGCCCCAAAGATGTCGGCAAAAGACTCGTTAAGGGCCCCCGACTCTCCTACATAGGTAAGGTTTGCTGTACTCTCTACCACACCGTGTGTCATCTCATGGCCAGCTACGTCCAGGCCTCTTGCCAAGGGTTGAAAAGCACCGTCGCCGTTTCCATAAAACATGGCTTGACCGTTCCAGAAGGCATTTCCCATGGAAGATCCATCGTCATCCGCTACATTAATAAGTGATACGATGTTTCCTCCGGCTCCGTTTATGGACTTCCTATTGTGGGTATTTCTAAAATATTCGTAGGCTGTACCTCCGTTAAAATGGGCAGAGACAGAAGTTTTATTTGCCCAGGTATTGTTTGAAGAGGTTACGTGGTCGTAGTTGAAGTTGTCCTTGGCTGGTGAGGTATTAAAGGCGTCGATGGTCCAGATGACACCTTCAGGATCATTTGGCAACTGATTAGGCAGTGAGGAAAACATATCCCTGGACCCATCAATAAGATAAAATTTGGTACCCACCTGATATGTGTTGATTACACGGCTCACATTAAAGAGGTCAATCGCATTGGCTGTAGCCTTGCCATCAAGCAGGGTTTCTGATACATCAGAATCATGGAAATGGCCACAATCTTCCTCTGCATTATGGTTGTGAAACTTGCATATTGCCAGGTTTTTATGGATGATTTTTTTGGTTTTGGCATCTACAAAATATTCCCACCTTTCTTGCAGGTTTTTGTATGCTGTGACATGGTATGCCAGAATCATCTGACCACCGTGCGGATAAATGACCAGCTCATGGGAGTCAGTCATACCATCAAAGAGGCTGATGACACGGGGGTCGTACTGAGGAGCAGGTCCCAGATCAGATCTCACCAGATCATGACAGACCTGTGCCGTCACTGCAGGTGTGATATCGGTTTCTGCAGTCGGGTAGTAAATACCATTGAGAAAATTGAATGAATTGCCTCTTCCGTGCAACACGATCTCAGCCCCGTAAACAGGGACACCTTTAAAGACCTGTCTTGCCCTGATGTGAGTCATGCCGAGTTCGTCGTTTTCGGTAGAAAGAATGACTATCTCATTTTCGGGGTCGCTGATCTGCATAAGAGGTGCTGCTGCAGTTAAATAAGCCATGGCCATACCTTCGGTTGTCCTGTCTCCTGAGACGGTAAGCTGAGGCGTACCTTCTATATATGCCGGTACCTTCCTGTCTGTGATATAGCCTGCTTTCAGACCCCTGACCGAAGCCTGAAGTTGTCCGGCATCAAGAGGTCGAAAATAGACCGGTCGGTATTCTTTTGGTGTTTTGACAACTTGATTGTGCTTATTTACCAAAACTTTGTCCACAGGCTTTACTCTGACGTTTTCGTCAAACCTTACTGACTTTAACTGTCCACTGGTTGCCATCTGACAGTAAAGGAAAACCAACAGCAGGAAATAATTTTTCATTTTTGCTATTTTATTTTTGAACAATAAGAAATTATTTTTTTACCTCTAAATCCTTGACAGAATTCATCAGGATATTGTACAAGGTTTCTACGTTTTTATCAGCCAGTGGTTCCTTGCCCCATTTGAGGGTCATGTCAGTATTTTTGATACGCTGGCCTAAAAAATAATATCTGTTTCCCGGCTCATTGAGAGACATCTTATCCAGACCGAGAGTGACAAAATTTTTAAAGAACTGGGAGCATACGGATTTGCTTAGGGAGCCTACTTTTTCATTTCCGCCGGCTGCGGACACCCAGAGAGAGCCGTCCCTGAGAAGGTAGTACTTTTTTACCTGGCCGGAAAAACCACCTCCATTGCCAAAACTAAGATAATCTTTTTTGCTCGACTGAGGGTCAAAAGCCTGTTTTGTACCGGAGCAGGAAAGAGCAAACATGGTCAGTGAGAGAAAAAGGGCCTTATACATATCGGTTAAAACAATTTAATGGTAAAAATGTAACCACAACTAAACACAAATATCCATGCAAAGATTTCACGAATCACAGTTTTCAGGTGTTTCTGAAAACGAGTTTATTTACGATATCTTCAAATTCGTTTTTGAAGGACTCCTGCATGGATGTGGCTCTGAGGTGCGAGATGGCCAGGTCACGATATGCCTCTATAAGCTGACGGGAATACTCGATTACATTAACAGATCTGAATATAGAGGTGACGGCCTCAATTTTTTGGGTTTCAGTGGTGTTATCGTCACGGCCGTAGAACCCCAGCAGGGTTTCTTTCTGGCTTTTGGAAGCAAGCTCAAGTGATTTAAGATAAAGGTATGTTTTTTTATTGCGGAGTATGTCACCGCCTATTTTTTTGCCAACCTCCTCAGGTGCCCCAAAAGTGTCCAGTACATCATCCTGCAACTGGAAGGCAATGCCGAAATTTTTTGCAAATTCGTAAATGTGCACCACATCATGAAGGGATGCTCCGCCGATGAGGGCTCCCATCTGCATGGCTGCACCAAGGAGCACGGAGGTTTTAAGAGTAATCATCTCCAGATATTCAGAAATAGCGACATCGTCCCTTTTTTCAAAATCCATGTCCAGCTGTTGCCCTTCGCAGACTTCAAACGCCATTTTATTGAATATATCCATCAAGGACTTAACTAATGAGGGGTCGCTGTAGTCCAGGATTTCCTGATATGCCATTATCATCATCACATCACCCGACAAAATGCCGGCATTGACGCCATATTTTCGGTTGACAGTGGCATGACCTCGTCGGAGGTCCGCTTCATCCATGATGTCATCGTGCAGCAAGGTAAAATTGTGGAAAAGTTCTACCGCCATAGCTGCAGGCAGGGCTTTTCCTGGATTTTCAGACCAGGCTCCACATCCCATCAGCACAAACACAGGTCTCAGCCTTTTGCCTCCCAGACTCAGGATATACTCTGTGGGTTCGTACAACGAGGAGGGCTTTCGAGCCCTGTACCACGAGGCGAGATGAGTGTCAAACATTTGCCGGTAGCGGCTGATTATTTCCATAAATCCGGAGGCGGTGATGTCGCAAAAATAAGTCTTCTATACCGGTTAATTTATCAGAAACCTAATGTATTTTATTTTTCTGCCATCGGCGAGGTGTTCGCTTTCATATCGTGTCTTATGACTGAGTTCGGGAAAAGCAAGCTCTGAGGCATAAATATCCGAGTTTTGGTACAGAATCCTGCATTGTAGGTCTTCAGCAAGGGTTTGGACAGTAAATTCAAAAAGTGTCGGGTCATCTGTTTTGAGATGCACTACACCACCTGGTGCCAGGATTTTGCGGTATAAACTAAGAAAACGTGCCGAGGTAAGCCTTTTGGACGATTTGCTCACTCTAAGGAATGGATCGGGGAAGGTTATCCAGATTTCTGACACCTCTGCTGAGGCAAAAAACAGGTCGACCTGTTCTATCCTGGTCCGCAGGAAAGCAACATTTTTTATTTCTTTTTCCAGAGCCAGACTGGCACCTTTCCATATTCGGGCTCCTTTGACATCTACCCCTATGTAATTGACACCAGACTGGGCCTGTGCCAGTGCCACGGCATATTCGCCTCTGCCGCATGCAAGCTCCAGACATATGGGATTTTCATTTGCAAAATGACCTTTGGCCCAGTTTCCTTTCATGCTTACCGGAGCATTGTCAGGACCTGTGAGGCCGGGATTGCGTGGGTCGGCGTTTTCGTATACATTGGAGTACCTGTGCAGGTCTTCAAATTTTTTAAGCTTGTTCTTTTTGCCCATGGAGCAATAAAATTTTAAGGATGCAAAGCTAATGTTTTCGGCTTAGCGACACTGTAGGACTACTTTTTTAACATTTATTTTTAAGCAGTTCAGCCAGCGAAAAAACAGGTGTGTGCGTTTAACGTAGGTATTATTCTTTACCTTTGTAATTTGAAACGGTCATATATATGTGTAAGATGACAAGAAGTTTATTGGCCATCGCCGCCATCCTCATGTTGGTAATACAGGCAAAATCCCAGAGTTTTGGTATTAGAGCAGGATTGAACTACACTAAGTTTGGTGGCCCACTGGAGCAGGGAGTGAATGAAAAATTCACACTTGCCAATGGATTTCACTTTGGTGTAAACTATGCATACAAATTTGCAGACAAACTGGCCCTCAGGGGCGAGTTGCTGTATACCCAGGTGGGAACCAATTACTCATATTCCGGTCAATCGTTTTATAAGGTGCCGATAGGATCTGCCTTTGTGTACGAAAAGGGCCATGCTGACATTAGAATGAAAGTGTCAAATGCCTACATCAGTTTGCCCGTCACCTTGCAGTGGCAGGTCACCAGAAAACTGGAAGTCAGTGCAGGGGTCTATGCGTCAGTGCTCATCGGACCACGTGGCAACGGGACCATATATTTTGAAAAATACAATGACACCTTGTTGTTCTTCAAGCAATCACTGATTCATAACTACAACAAGGACAAAGCCGGTGGAATAGCCACAGGTACCATAGGTTCTGCGATATATGTTGACGGCAAAGTCGTAAATCTGGCTCGGGATGCCGGAGCTTACTATAATTATCTTGCCACCGAAAAAACTGGAAACCTATATAATGCATTTGATTTTGGCTTGTCGGGCACAGTATCATATTTTATCAACAAAGGATTTTATGTCGGGGCCAGGTACAATTTCGGACTGATTGACATAACCAACAACGAAATGGACCCTCTACGCAAGACATATGACGAAGAAAACAACAGATTTAAACTCAGCAATGATTTTGACCGCAATGTAGGCCTAGAGTTTTCATTTGGATTTAAATTTTAAAGCAAGTAAAAATGGTAAAACAGGCTACGTTGGATTTCTTGCGTGAACTCAGACAAAACAACAGCAAGGAATGGTTTGATAAAAACCGAAAAAGATACGATGCCGTAAAGGCTGATTACCTCGCTCTGGCCGGTTCTATCCTCGATGTCATGAAAAAAGTTGACCCCATGCTGGACATGACTACCGCCAAAGAATGTATTTTCAGGATAAACAGGGACATCAGATTTTCTGCTGACAAATCACCCTATAAAACCAATCTGGGCATAGCTCTTCATGCCGGAGGTAAAAAGTTTAATCTGGCAGCCTATTATGTGCACATAGAGCCTGATGCCACATCGTTTGCAGGTGGCGGTATATGGATGCCGGAAGCTCCGCTGCTGAGTAAGATACGAAAGGAAATACACTATTTTTACCCAGAACTCAGAAAAGTGCTGGATGAGCCGTCTTTTAAAAAGACTTTTGGCGACCTTGATGTGGAGGAAGGACATAAATTGTCCAGACCGCCCAAGGGCTACGTTGAAGAAGACCCTGCCATTGAATACCTCAAACTCAAAAGTTTTACAGCCTCAACAGTCATCCCGGAAGACATCCTGACTACGGGTCAATTCCTTCCATTTGTGGTTAATTCACTGACAGTAATCAAGCCTCTAATCGGTTTTATAAACAGAGGTCTGCAAAGCGACGAGGACGGAGGCATATAAAAAACAAAGCATGAAGGCGGCCATAATCACAGTAGGGGATGAAATTCTAATAGGACAAATCACTGACACAAACTCTGCATGGCTGGGACAAAAACTGACTGAGCTGGGTATCTCTGTTGTGTGTAAGTTGTCAGTTGGAGATGTCCACAACGACATCACGGAAGGGTTGGCCCAATGCCTGGATAAAGCGGATCTCGTATTGATGACTGGTGGCCTGGGTCCCACAAAAGATGACATTACAAAAAAAGCCCTGGCAGATTTTCTGGGCACAGATCTTTATTTCCATCAGCCCACCTTTGACAGGATCAAGGCTATGTTTGAAAAACTGGGCCGCAAAATGTCTGACCATCACCACGACCAGTGTCTGATGCCCACAGGGGCAGAAATACTGCGAAACCCTATGGGTACTGCTCCCGGCATGCTGATGAAATACAATGGCAGGAGAATCATTTCCATGCCTGGTGTACCTTTTGAGATGAAATCGATCATGGAGCAGGAAGTGCTTCCTGTGCTTGCCCGGGAGTCTGAAACAGTAATCTTACACCGCACACTGCTTACATGTGGTGCGGGCGAGACCATGATAGAAAACAGCATTTCGGATATAGTGTCACATTTTCCGGACTATCTGAGTATCGCTTATCTTCCGGCGATAGGACAGGTGAGGCTCAGGCTTACCGCCAAAGGGACCGATGAAACAGAATTGAAAGCAGGACTGGATGAATATACCCGGAAAATAGCCGCAAGGATACCGGAACTGGTATACGGATATGATGAATCTTCGCTCGAACAGGAGCTCCAGAAAATATGTACAGAAAACAGACTCACTGTGGCTACGGCAGAGAGTTGCACTGGAGGAAATGTCGCCGCCTCCATAGTCTCAGTTCCGGGCTCTTCAGCCTATTTTAAAGGAGCAATCATCGCTTACGCCAATGAGGTTAAATCAAATATCCTGGGCGTCAGTGCCGATACATTGAGAGAACACGGAGCGGTGAGCGAACAGACGGTCACGGAGATGGTTATAGGAACCCTCAAGGCATTAGGAGCAGATGTGGCTGTCGCAGTGTCAGGAATCGCCGGCCCGGATGGAGGCAGCACAGAAAAGCCTGTAGGTACCGTGTGGATATGTGCCGGCAATAGGGATAAACAAATCACCTATTTGCTAAAGTCAGGCAAGGACAGAAAACTTAATATAGAGGCGGCCACGGTATACAGCCTTATTATGCTGAGGAGATTTATTCTTGAACAGATAAGCTGACCGGTCCCACAGAGGTTGCGGAGATTGCACCAAGCCGCATTTTTTTGTAATTTTGCCGTTAATATCCTAACCATAACATTTTTTAAAATGGCCAAAGTCGAACTCTTGATGCCGAAAATGGGAGAATCCATCATTGAAGCCACCATACTAAAGTGGGTCAAAAAGGTGGGAGATACCGTATCGGTTGACGACACCATTCTAGAGATTGCCACTGACAAGGTAGACTCAGAGATTCTTTCGCCGGCAGATGGCACTATTACAGAAATATTATATCCTGAAAACAGCGTCGTAGCTGTGGGAAAAGTGCTTGCCTACATATCCGCAAATGGAAGCCAGCCCACCACAGACGCACCGGTTAATCCTGTGACGGAGACTGTGTCCGCAACAGAGAGCAGTGCTACCACCATCCTGGAAAACGTATCAGAAATCAAGGAAAGTCTGCAAAGTGTGGTGCCTGCCGCAGAGGGCAACAAGGGGTCGAGGTTTTATTCTCCTTTGGTAAAAAGCATCGCACGGGAAGAAAAAATAAGTGTCGAAGAACTGGAAAAAATTCCCGGAACAGGTGCCAATAGCAGAGTTACAAAACAAGATATTCTCTCCTACGTAGAGTCAAAAGCCGGTATTGCAAGCGGCGAGAAACCTTTGGCTGTAGCCAATGTAACTGCACCATTAGTATCTGCAGGAGAGACTCCACCACCGGTATCAGCTGTATCTTTTTCCGGCAGTGCAGAAATCCTGGAAATGGACAGGATGAGAAGGCTTATAGCGGACCATATGGTCATGTCAAAACATACATCGCCACACGTAACCTCCTTTGTGGAAGCAGATGTCACCAATATGGTCAACTGGAGGGAACGTAACAAGAAAAAATTTCAGGAGAAATACGGAGAAAACATCACCTATACTCCGCTTTTTATCGAAGCGGTCATCAAATCGCTGAAAGAATATCCTATGGTCAACGTGTCGCTCGATGGCTATAGGATAATCCGGAAGAAGGACCTCAACATAGGTATGGCCGCAGCTTTGCCCAATGGCAATCTGATCGTACCCGTGATTAAAAACGCCGATATGCTCAGCCTGGTGGGTCTCACCAAAAATGTAAACGACCTGGCTAAGAGGGCAAGGGAAAACAAACTAAAGCCCGAAGACATCCAGGATGGCACCTTCACTATTACAAATGTGGGCACTTTTGGCAATTTAATGGGGACGCCGATAATAAATCAGCCGCAGGTAGCGATACTTGCGACGGGAGCCATCGTCAAAAAACCGGCGGTCATGGAAACAGAGTTTGGAGATGTGATAGCCATCAGGCACATGATGTTTCTTTCGTTATCATATGACCACAGGATTGTAGACGGTGCCCTCGGAGGGAGCTTCCTCAAGAGGGTGTCGGATCATCTGGAGCGGTTTGACATAAATACAGAATTTTAATAATGAGATTTTCGGCCTTATTTTCGATAATAGCACTTTTGTCACTCCCGTTATTTAGCTACAGCCAAAAAGTAGCTAAAAAGAACGGTGACATATACTTCGAAGCGGGCAAATACCACGAAGCCTTAAAGTCTTATCTGGAGTATAGCAAAACCGAAAAGGAAGCTTCCACTCTTGTAAAAAGAGGCAGATGTTATCTGTACACCAATCAGCCAGATGCCTGTATAGCCGACATGGCTGCTGCTTTCAAGCTCAAATCCATAGACCAAAGCTTGTTTAAGTACTCAGCCGAAGCCTATTTTGCCAAAAAAGAATATGCCGATGCTGCCAGGTTTTACAAAAATTATCTGGCCACCGTAAACAAGGACTCAAAAGACTGGGACGAAGTAGTGGCAAAAATTAAAATATGCGGACATTCGCTTGACTACAAATACGTCACCCCTCTAGCCTTTGTAGAAAATCTGGGTTCCAAAGTAAATACCATCTATGACGAATTTGGGCCTGTACTCAGTCCCACCAAGCCCGACAGATATTATTTTTCTTCGTCCCGCGAAGGCACCACCGGGGGTCTGCGGGACAAAGACGGCGTGGCCGATGTGGTCAGAGGACACTATTCGTCAGATATGTTTTTAGTAGACCTGCGTGATGGCAACTGGTCAAATGTACTGCCTTTTGAACAATTGTTGAATACCCCCAAAAACGACATTCTTGAAGATTTTAGCCAGGATGGTTCTATTGTCTACTATGTCAAATCTCAAGACCTTAAAACCGGGATTTTGTATTCGGACACATTTAGTACCGATAGGGACCCGGCGAGGCTTCCTGTGCCGGCGGCCCTTCCCTTTAAAGCCGAGAGGGGAGACAAAGACCTTTTTATTTTCAGTGACAGTCTTATCATTTTTGCAAGCGACCAGCCCGGGGGCTACGGCGGATACGACATCTATTATGCAGCCAGGAAGGACAGTCTGTGGAGTGACCCTGTAAATATGGGCCAGGATATAAATACGGTGGCCAATGAAGTGGCTCCATACCTTATAAAAAACGGAAAAACGCTTTACTTTTCGTCAGACAGACCCGAAACCATGGGAGGCTATGACATATTTACGGTGACACACAATCCAAAGGAAGGGTGGATAAACCTCCGAAATATGGGGCACCCCATCAATTCGCCGGGCAATGATACTGACATAGAATTGTCTTATGATGGCATGTCTGCCGTATTTACCTCTGACAGAATCGAATCCGTAGGGGGCAAGGATCTCTATATGGCCTACTTAAAGGAACAAGTCATAGGGCAGCTGGAGTATGCTGAGATACCGTCTTTTCTGGATACTATGACCAGTATAAGGACGGCTGTTGACACCATGTCAGTCACAAAAACCAGAGAAGAGCCCAAAGTCACCGTACCCGCCAGAGAACTCATCAGCAAGCCTCTCTTTTTAACAAGGGACGAGGATGTGCTCAGCATCAATAATGTCAACGAACTCAAAAAGGCAGCCGAGGTCATGGTCATTTTTCCAGAGCTGAAGGTACTGCTTTTATCACATTTTATCAGCGAAGGAAGGACAGAACTTGATTTGTATTTTTCAATGAAAAGAGCAGAAAAAGCAGCCGAACAACTGATAAAGTCAGGAATAAGCCCACACAGGATTCTGATACAAGGTTGCGGGGCAGCATTTCCCCTGGCATCACCTTTTATCAATGGTATAACTTCTACCCTGGCTGAAAGGACAAACTGCCGCATCGATGTACAATATCTTAATGCTGACAAAGGACGGCTCAATATCATGTACGATCAGCCTGTTGTGGCAGGTCAGTTCAGGGATACGTTGTGGGATGCCTTTGACCGTAAAAACAAGGGGCTTACATTCCGCATAAGATTTGCAAAAACATCTCAGATGCTCAAGAGTGACGTGCTTAAATGGAGGCCGGATATCATCATTGAAAAACGAGCCAACGAAGAATCTTTTTCATATACCATGGGCAATTTTGAAGCCTATGATTCAGCAAGATTGCTTAAGGAAGAGTTTCAGAAAAACGGATATTTTGATGCTGAGGTGGTGCCATATTTTGGGGGCGTGGAACTGGAGCGGTCCGGTATGCAGGAAAAGGCTTCAGCCTGGCCGGAATTAGAAATATACATCCGATCAGAAAACAAGAGGGAATAATCTCAGGTCTCGAGAAGCATAAAGATCCTGTCCATCTCAGCAAAGGACTTAAACCCTGTCTTCTCCTCTTTGCCACCTCTCAGTATCAAGCCATAAACAGGCAGTTTTTCCAGTATTTCGGAGAGTTCGTCTGCCTGGAAAGGCAGATCCAGGAAAACTTTGTGCTGAAGTGCCAGAGATTGTATCCTTTTTATGGAGTCGTCATTAAGTGAGGAATAGGGAGTATCGGTGCGTATTACAGGGAATTCGGTGCCGGCGACAGCCTCCCCGGCGATGGTGTTTTCAAAAATAAAATCTCTGAAAACAGGTACTCCAAAGCGGCCTGTGTAATCTGCGAGGATGCCAAAATGTACAGCCCCTCCGATGCCGGACTCCAGCAGTTCCCTGACCTCAGACTCTTCCTGCCACCCCTCGAATTCAGGGACAATAACAGGCCCCTCTACCCAGGATGCAATTTCTTTGATGCGGGCCGGCGAACAAAAATATTCAGTACCGGTATTGCAACAAAACCCCAGATAGTCAGCCCCCATCGCGGCAAAATATCTTGCATCTGTCAGGTTTTCCACTTTGCTGACTTTTATCCTGGTTTTAAGCATTTGATTAAATTTACGCAAAATTAACATCTCCATGCCTGCCAAAAAGCAAGAACACAAAAAAGATCATTATTTTTCTAGAGTTTATGATGTAACCTGTATGGTGCCATATGGCAGAGTTACGACTTACGGGGCGATAGCAGACTATCTGGCACTGGGATCGGCAAGGATGGTAGGATGGGCATTAAACCACTGCCACTTTGCAGATACAGTCATACCGGCACACCGTGTGGTCAACAGGCTGGGTGAATTGTCAGGCAGGCTTCATTTTGCTACTCCTACACTGATGCAGGAACGACTGGAAGCAGAAGGGGTAGAAGTGTCTGAGCATAAAGTCGTAAAAATGAACGAACTGTTCTGGCATCCCAGAGAACTCGACCAGTGGCTTTGAATACCAAATACTAAAAAACAAAAAAGGTACACTCAGAAAGATTTTAGATTTTTCCGAACGCAATTGACAGTTTTGTTGTTGTCAAAAATAAACAATATTTACATGGCAAGAATGATGTTTATGGCACTTTTGTGCTTTGTTATGGTTACTGGTTATGGTCAGAGTCCTTTAGGTGTGTGGAAAAACCTGGATGACACCGACGGCAAAGAGAAATCCCATATAGAAATCTATGAGCAAAACGGAAAGCTACGGGGCAAAGTCATAAAACTTTTGCCGGCAGCCACAATCACCAGATGTGATAAATGCAGTGGTGCTTACAAAGGTAAAAGCCTTGTGGGTCTGGATATTCTGTGGGATATGGAAAAATCAGGCGGACAGTGGGACAATGGCCAAATCATTGACCCTAAAAATGGTAAAATATACAAGTGCAAAATCAGTCTGGATGGCAATGACAAACTGGATGTTAGAGGATACATGGGAATTTCAGTGTTCGGACGCACTCAGACATGGTACAGGGTTAAGTGAGAGCAGCCAGATAAAATATCGGCCTTGACACAATAAAGCAAGGTTCTATGCAGTTAAAGTAGCGTAAAATGTCTGATTAACCCATAAATCCAATGCATGACACACGCTTACACTGACACACAAATTATCAGGTTTATTTACAAAGAATGCGACCTCTTCGAAAAGTTCGAAATGGAGTTTGCCTTTGAGGATGACAGCACTTTGTTTGAACAATACAGAGAACTTAATAAAGGATACAAGACCCTTCCAAAAGTTACGTTTTCTCCTGCCCAAAAAACCATAGACAGCATATTGTCTTATGCTGCTTGTCCAAAATAGGATTTACTGACCTTTGTGGAGAAAATAATCTATAGCTTTTCGTACAGATCCATGCTGTAAAAGTAGGCGGTTTGCCTCATCGTAGCCAAGGTTTGTTTTTTCCATCACCATTTTGACACCTCTGTCAATAAGTTTGGTATTTGTCAGCTGCATGTCTACCATCTTGTTGTCACGTACCCTGCCTAGGCGTATCATGACACTTGTGGTTATCATGTTAAGCACCATTTTCTGGGCCGTACCTGACTTCATCCGGGTACTCCCTGTGACGTACTCAGGCCCCACAATCACGGTGACCGGATAATTTGATACCTTTGAAACCGGAGCATCAGGATTGCAGGTAATACTGCCTGTGACAATGCCAAGTTGCCCGGCGGTTTTGAGGCCGTTTATAACATAAGGAGTCGTACCGGATGCAGCTATGCCTATGAGTACATCTTTTTCAGAAATAGAGTACGGCTGAAGGTCCTTCCAGGCTTGTTCCGGGTCATCTTCGGCATTTTCTACAGAATTTCTGAGGGCTGTATCCCCACCGGCTATCAGACCTATGACCAGGGATTTGGGCACACCATAGGTCGGAGGACATTCGGACGCATCGAGGACTCCAAGTCTGCCCGAGGTACCTGCCCCTATATAAAACAAGCGTCCACCATTCTTTAATTTGTCAACTATAGCCTCAACCAGTGCTTCAATCTGAGGAATAGCCTCCTTTACGGCCACGGCTACTTTTTGGTCCTCGGAATTGATATCAGTAAGTATTTCTCTGATCGGCTTGAGTTCCAGATTTCTGTAAAGTGAAGGTTCCTCTGTTATTTTCCGCATTATATATCAGATTTTTTTGATATGGCCCAAAGCCCTGCAAAGGTAAGCATTCCATTGAGTATGAGGATTTCAATACCTAGCTTGAAGTTGCCAAAAATGATACCTGTGGTAGATGTCAACCAGGATGCTACAGGGTCAGTAATGCCAAGTTTTCTGATAAACCAATCCGAATTATTTACCATATCCAGACACAGAATGAGTACCGGAGAAAGAAGACAAACCCAAATCGCAAGGTGGTCCCGTATTTTTCTGCGGGTAAATATACCGAAGGCAAACATGCCCAAAAGTGGCCCATAGGTGTAGCCCGCCAGCTTCAGGATGACATCGATTATGGACTTGTCGTCTATCCATTTAAAAATGAGAACCAGCACAAAAAATATCATCGCAAATGTCAGGTGCACCTTCAGGCGTTTTCGCTTTTTTACGTCATCAGAAGACAATGTATCCTTTTGAATACCCAGGATGTCTATGCAGAAGGAAGAGGTCATGGCAGTAAGAGCACCGTCTGCACTTGGGAAAAGAGCTGAAATCAGCCCGATGATAAAAATTATGCCTATGGCACCGGATAAATGGTTGCCCAGGGCGATGCCGGGAAATATATCATCACCTTTTAACTCCAGACCGTTGTGGGCAGCAAACAGGTAGAGCAGTCCCCCCAACAGCAGGAAAAGAATATTGACCACCAGGAGGATAAAAGAGAGTGTGACTACGTTTTTCTGGCTTCCGCCAAGGGTACGGACGCTGATGTTTTTTTGCATCATTTCCTGGTCCAGTCCGGTCATGGTGATGGTGATAAACGCACCGCCAAGGATTTGCTTAAGAAAAAATCCGGATGAGTTGATATCTGTATTAAACATGCGGGTGTATCCTTCTTTGCCAAGGACAGAAAAGACCTGGGTCAGGTTTAGGTCCAGTTTGTCCATCAATGCCCACGTACATATAAGCATACCTCCCAGCATAAATGATGTCTGTAGTGTG
This sequence comes from Bacteroidota bacterium, assembly GCA_029573365.1. GTDB lineage: Bacteria > Bacteroidota > Bacteroidia > Chitinophagales > Saprospiraceae > OLB9. The sequence continues at coordinate 21,037 of JAKQGD010000627.1, forward strand.
TCCGTATAGACGATGGTTTTGACTCCACCTTCGAAGGTATAAAGCAGGATCAGCACCAGAATGATAAAAGTGGTCAGGATGAACGGTATACCCATGGAATCCAGGATAAACACCTGAAGAATATTGATAACCAGATACATGCGGGCCGTCGCACCCAGCGATCGTGAGATGATAAAAAACAAAGCTCCGGTTCTGTAGGATACCGGCCCAAACCGCTCTTCCAAAAACCGGTAAATAGATGTAAGCTGCATCCTGTAATACAAGGGCAGAAGGATGAAGGCAATAGCAAAATAACCGATAAAATAACCGATAACCACCTGATAATACCCAAAACCACCTGAGCCCACTGTGCCGGGAACACTTACAAAAGTCACTCCGCTCAGTGACGTGCCTACCATACCAAAAGCCACAAGTTTCCAGTTGCTGTTTCTATTGCCTATAAAAAAGGCATCATTAGACGAATTTCGGGAGGTATACCAGGCTACTGCCAATAACAGTAAAAAGTAACCAGAAACAAATAATAATAAAAGCTGGGGAGACATTTTCCGTAAGGCTGATTTACAAGTACCGCACAAGATATCGGTAAAAGACGAATGAGTGAAATTTATCATTTAAAAAAAATTGGAAGCATCCTCCCTGTACTTTAACCAAAATCACCCTTCCATATGATGTCTATCACATGTGTTGCAAAACAATTCCGGCCGACTAAGAGGTAGATTTGTAATTTAAAATTGGTCGAAAGACCAAAATATTAAAATCAAAATTATGAACCACAAAAGATCCTGGGCAGAACCATATAAGATTAAAATGGTCGAACTGCTCAAAATGACCTCCGAAAAAGACAGAAAAAGAGCCATTAAGGAAGCGGGAAACAATACCTTCCTGTTAAAATCAGAAGATGTATACATAGATTTGCTGACCGACAGTGGCACCAATGCCATGAGTGATCGTCAGTGGAGTGCTTTTATGATGGGCGACGAAGCGTACGCTGGAAGTAAAAGTTTTTACAATATGGAAAAGGCCATTCAAAAGTATTATGGATACAAATATGTGGTTCCGACACATCAGGGAAGGGGGGCAGAAAATATACTTTCAAAAATACTTATCAGGCAGGGAGACGTCGTCCCCGGCAACATGTATTTTACTACGACAAGGCTGCATCAGGAGTTGGCCGGTGGAACATTTAAGGACATCATCATCGACGAAGCCCATGATCCGCTAAGTGAACACCCCTTTAAGGGAAATGTGGACCTTGATAAGCTGGATGCATTGGTTAAAACATACGGTGCGGACAAAATTCCTTATGTCAGTATTGCAACCAATGTCAATATGGCCGGCGGCCAGCCCATCAGCATGGAGAATCTCAGGAGTCTGAGAGAATATACGCAAAGACACGGCATACGCATCATCCACGATATGACAAGGGTCGCCGAAAACGCCTACTTCATCCAGCAAAGAGAAGAAGGATACAAACAAAAAACCATAGCGGAAATAGTCAGGGAAATATGCAGTTACACTGACGGTGCTACCATGTCTGCTAAAAAGGATGCACTGGTAAATATAGGTGGGTTTATGGCTACCAATGAGTGGGACGTTTATGAAGAGGCCCGCAACCTCGTCGTTGTCTACGAAGGGTTGCACACATACGGAGGTCTCGCAGGCCGGGACATGGAAGCCATAGCAGTAGGCATAGCCGAAAGCCTGGACGATAACCACCAGCACGCCAGGGTAGGGCAGGTGGAATATCTGGGACATAAGATGATGGAATACAACATACCCATTGTAAAGCCTGTAGGTGGCCATGGCATTTTTGTGGATGCCAAAACATTTTTGCCTCACCTTACACAGGACCAGTTTCCGGCACAGAGCCTGGCAGCAGAAGTATACACAGATTCCGGGGTGAGAACCATGGAAAGAGGTATCGTATCTGCGGGCAGGAAGCCCGACGGGACCAATTACTACCCTAATCTCGAGCTTGTAAGATTTACCATACCCAGGCGGGTTTATACGCAGGCACACATGGATGTGATAGCAGAATCGGTGGCCAATGTGTATGATCGCCGCAAAAAGATCAGAGGCCTGAAAATGGTTTATGAGCCTAAATATCTAAGGTTTTTCCAGGCCCGATTTGAAAAATTGTAAATTACCTAAAGAGCAAGGAAATGAAGTTTTAGGGCTTAGCCTTTAATAATTTTGATATCTTTGTGAGAAGCCTTAATGTATGTTTTCCAAAACTTGTCAGTATGGTATCAGGGCAGCTATTTTTATTGCCTGTGAGTCCCTCCGCGGCAACAGAGTAAGTCTGGAAAAAGTATCCCTAAAAATCCTTTCACCGGAAGCATTTACGGCAAAGATTCTGCAGAAACTTGTAAAAAATAAAATCATCAGATCTGTCAAAGGGCCCGGAGGTGGATTTGAGGCAGACTTGACCAGACTGCCTGCTATATCGCTGAGGCATATTGTTGAAGCACTGGATGGAGAGGGGCTTACAAAATGCAGTCTTGGCCTAAATGAATGCTCTGACACATATCCCTGCCCTTTTCATCATTCGTACAAGCCGGTAAAGGATAAACTGATACAGTTATTAAATAAAACTACTCTTGGCGATCTGGCAGGGACTTTTGATGGGGGCGAAACTTTTCTAAAACTGTAATAACACAAATTAAAAAGGCCTCCCATCGGGAAGCCTTTTTCTAAGCCAATGAAAAGTTATTTTTTCCAGGGGAGCCTGTTGACCGACCTCCCTATTTCGGTGCCGTATCGCACTCCTTCTTCAGCATCCATCCTGTAATGTACTCCCAGAGGTACCCTTGACCAGGCGTTTTCGAGGGCCATTTCGTATAAGCTGCTGAATGTCCTGGGATATCCGCTAAACTCTGCTCTGTTTTTGTGACAGTTGTCAGTCATTCCGTAGGAGTATCCAAAAACGCTGGCCAGGGCCTCAGCGGCTGCAGCACCAAAGGTAGCATGGCCTGAAGGATAAGCCGGGAATGACGGAGAAATACCGCTATCACCGGTAAGCGGGTTGTCAAGGTTTGGTTCCCAGCTCGGATCTATAAGTCTTTTTATATAGGTTTCAGGCCTTTCGAGGTTATAGAAATATTTGGAGTTCCATGCACCGATGGCGGCATCGTGCAAAGCCATGCTTACCTTGGCATTTGCAACAATGGCCTCTTCAAGGTTTGCATTTTCGTTGACATAAACCTGATCGGCAATAGCAAGCCATCTGCTGGGAGGGCTGAAGGTAAGCCCCAGCAGGTCGTCGCTCCAGAATTCGCCCACCCATTCTGTCTGGTATGACAGCGAAGGAGTGTTTTGAGCCATCACTTCCAAAGCCTGTACATATAAGCCTGAGCCAGGAGTTTCGCTGTATTCACCTACATAGTCCTTATAAGAGCGGCAGACTTTGAGATCATTTTTAATGGCAAGAGTTTTACCTTTACCCCAGTAGGGAAACATGCCTTCGCCGGGTCCTGGTACAGTAGGCACCCATGCTCCGGGCTCATTGATACGATCCCGCCATACATTTTCCTTGAATGGATCTTTGTATCCGTCAAACGTAGCGGCATCACTTTTCATCCATTCCCAGACAGCAGCGGCTACGGTTTCGCCATGGTTTTTGGAGAGGTAATATGTTTCCTGACTTGTTTCAGTTATAAAGACTTTTTCATTTTTTTCAAACAGGGCCTTGATTTTGTCATATTTTTCTGCAGGAACCTGGACAAATAATTTTGTCATAAGATAATATTGTGCACTGTTGACCACGGCAGGCCAATAATACTCTTTACCGGATTGTGCCTGAGGAACTGTAAATCCTGGATATAAATGGGCCAAAGATTCATACCCGGGCATACCATTTATGCAGGCTTCATAGGAAGCCATTCCAAGGTAACCCAAGGCATTTGCCGTAGGGCAGGGTCTGTACCCTTCGGCGTATCTTTCTACTTCCAGAAAGAGGTCGTTCCATTCGTGGATGATGCGATAGTCAAATTTATCGACTGTTTTTGAGGTAATCTGGTCCGAGTCTCCAGCATCTTTTTTACAGGAGGGAACAGTAATCATTGTTGCCAGTACAAACAACATTAAAAATAAGGGGTAAAATCGTGTCTTCATTTTTTTATAAATTAAAATACCGGACAAAAATATCCGATTTTATAATACCGCACAAATCTTTTTATAAATATTTCTTATAATTTTATAAATATTTATTATTAAAATGATAATTAATTAATTGTCAAGATTTTATAAATTTGATTATATAATGTTTGGCAAAGATACCTTCGTCTGTTTACACATTAAATGCCTGTAAGGAATGATAAACATCTTGACGAACAAGCATAATTTAATAAAAAAATTTGTTATTTTTGGCATTCAAACCACCTATAAGATAACCATATGCACATCGAAGTGGACCTGCTTATAGCCTGGGGAGCTGTGGCCAGAAAATACAGTAAAAGTGAATTTGTATTTTACGAAAATGATCCCTGCAAGTATTACTATCAGATTCTGGACGGTAGGGTAAAAATGTGTTGTTATAACGAAGACGGCAAAGTTTTTATCCAGGGTATGTTTGAATCCGGCGAAAGTTTTGGTGAGCCTCCTCTTTTTATTTCGTTACCATATCCGGCGTGTGCGGTGACGGAATCAGTAAGTGTCATTTACCGTTTGCCAAAAGAGACATTTGTCAGATTGCTTGAAGAATATCCGGCATTGAAAATGCAGTTTCTCACCGGTTTTGCCAGAAGAATTTATGATAAGTCAGCCAGAAACAAGGACATTGTCAATGCACACCCTGACCAGAAAATCAGGAGTTTCCTAGATAATTATAAGTTAAACCACAGCAGCAAACCGGGCAAGACTTTTATTCCAATGACCCGTCAACAAATAGCAGATTCTCTGGGCCTTCGTGTAGAAACTGTGATTCGTACTTTGTTAAAAATGGAAGAAAAAGGAGTGGTTGAAATTATAAAACATAAGCTTTATTACTGATGAAAAAGGATCTAACCGGACTAATGATCAGTATCGGACTAATCAACCTTTGTCTGGTGGCTCTCATAGGGGTTATCATGAGGTACAAAATAGGATTTGAATTTCCGTATTTTAACCAGAAATACCTTCTTCATGCCCATTCACATTTTGCATTTGCCGGGTGGGTTTCCCATATGTTGTTTACACTGATGGTACGGTTTCTGCTTGACCGGGGAGTTCAGACGTCAAGGTATTTTAGTCTTCTGGTGGTTAATCTAATTTGTGCTTTTGGCATGCTGTTTTCCTTTACTGTTCAGGGATACAGTGCTGTTTCAATAACTTTTTCCAGCATTTCAATACTCAATGGTTTTGTATTCGCTCTTTATTTTTTTGCAGACCTTACCAGAAATTGTCCGGTGCACCCATCAACATCTTGGTTTAAAGCTGCTCTGGTCTTCAACATATTGTCTGCTGTAGGTACTATGTATCTGGCATATATGATGGCATCTGGTAATATAGACCAAAAGCTTTATCTCGCTTCGATTTATTTTTATCTTCATTTTCAGTACAGTGGTTGGTTTTTCTTTGCTATTATGGGACTATTTATGGCAAGCCTGGCCAGTATCGATACCTTCAGAAAAGACGTTGTAATTTTTTCTGTATTTTTTATCGCATGTATACCGGCATATTTCCTGTCGATTCTATGGGCCAATCTTCCATGGTATATTTTTTTATTACCGTTGCTGGCAGTCATACTGCAGCTGGTAGGAATAACCCGATTCCTCATGTTGTTATTCAGACTTAAACCAGAAATTGTTAAGAATTGGGTATTGCCGGCCAGATGGGTGCTGTCACTGTCACTTTTGGCTCTGATTATTAAGCTTGTCCTTCAGACAGGAAGCATCTTACCTGAAGTAAGCAAACTGGCATTCGGTTTTAGATCTATTGTCATAGCATACCTTCATCTTGTTTTGCTGGGGTTTACCACGATGTTTATTCTTGGTTATCTTTTGCTTGAAAGGCATATAAGCATAGGCAGAACCGCATTGTGGGCAGTGGGGGTCTTTTGTGCCGGAGTTGGTGCCAATGAACTGGTACTTATGGTTCAGGGCATAGCATCATTTGGTTATGTGGTTATACCTTATTTAAATCAGATACTGTTTTTAATCAGCATGGTCATGATGCTGAGTGTAGTAGTTCTTGTCATTTCTCACGCCAAAGACAGAACCAAGGCCTCTTTATGATTACACTCATAAAGACCGGCTTTTAGCCTGATGTACCTTGTGCAAAAAAATAAAACATGATACGAATAACTCAGACTTTGATTGTTCTGGTCCTGATTGCAATTTGCTCATGCAAATCTTCGACCTCAGAGCAGGCCGCATCGACTGCATCTACAGGTTCCAATGTCAGTGCAGCAACAGATGGTGTTGGCCAATCCAATGTAAAGGACGAAATCTCCAGTCCAAACATTGTCCAGGTGGCCATAGGCAGCAAGGACCATTCTACTCTCGTGGCAGCCGTTAAAGCCGGTGGGTTGGTAGATGCCCTAAGCAATGCGGGCCCATTTACCGTATTTGCTCCCACCAATGCTGCCTTTGAAAAATTGCCGGCCGGAACGGTAGAGGGGCTGCTAAAACCGGAAAAAAAGGCCGACCTCGTAAACATCCTCGAGTACCATACGTATGTAGGGGCCCTCAAACCGGAGTATTTTCAGAATGGCCAGTCATACGAGCAAGTCAACGCTAAAAAAGTGGACATCACAGTAAAAGACGGCAAAACGTATGTCAACGGATCAGAGATTGTCGGTTCAGTACAGACTTCCAATGGCTGGATCCATGTAATCAATGACGTGTTATTACCTAAATGATTTTTACATCAGGTCAATGAGATGTAAGAAGTCTGTGAAATCAAATTTCACAGACTTCTTTTTTTATTATGTATTTTGGAAAATCGGCTCGGAATATTAGAAAGTTCCGCTCCTAATTTTGTGATTGTGATTTATTTATTTCCGGAAACAGGATTCAAGCCCAAAATTTTAATTTGCATAATGAGAGCAATGCTGGCGGCCCTTTCCTTTAGAGTACTTGCATTTTTACCTATAAAAAGCTGGTCCGTGGTGGCTTGAAATAATTCGAGCCATTTGTCAAAATGCCGGGACTCCATTGGATTTAACTGATGAGCTGCCTGATGAAGGGCCATTGGGTTGCCGGAGTAGTTGCCTTTATAAAAAAGAACATTGTCCCAGAAGTCAACCATAAGAGGCAGATGTTTATCCCAGTTTACATGGGCAAAAAAAGGAGCAAGCAAAGCCTCTGAATTGACTTTTTTATAAAATGTATTGACCAGGATGAACAAATCATCTTTTCCGGTTATGTCACTGATTGCCATGGAAAGGTTTTTAGGCGGTTATTAAAAAAATCCAAACATAAAGCACCCTGTCAAAGATCTTTCCTTTTAAAAATTTTCAAAGACAGGTAAAATGGAATCAGGATCCAAAGCATCATAAGAATTGCCGACACAGCCAGGCCGGTAGTAGTACCAAACATTTTCTGAAAAACAGCCCCTGTAAATCCTAAAAGTACGGTCATATCTATCTGAAGCAGGACAAGTATGCGGGCCAGGTCTATGGGATTGAGTGCTGAAACCACGACCATAGGCTTTTCAATGGGATAATCAGCAAATTGGAACATTAAAAACAGAACGAGGCCATCATATATCAAGGTCATAAACAACCAGATAATGACTGACAGTCCTATGCCCCGGGCCTTGTCACGCATTAGTATAGAACAAAGCATAGCCAGCGATGTAAAAACCAGGGTTACCATAATACCTGTAGCTACCAGGATTAGCCCTGTTTTGCCAGGAATAAATATCACTACAGGAATACCTATTCCGACCAGAAACGAAACAACAAGAGCCGATGACAAGCCGGCAAACAAGGCTGTCCAGATGGATGCCCTTTTTACGGGTTGGCTTACTAGCAATTCAATAAATTCGCCACTGTTGTAAATGTATATATTTGAAAAAATGATAGCCACAAGTGGAACGGTCAGCAAAACCAGGTTTAGCAAGGATAGTACAGCCTTGGAAGTACTGTCTTCGAGACTGAAAATGCTCCAGGAAAAAACAGCCAATACGAGTGTGTATACCAGGATTACCTTGTTTCTGAGTATATCGGATATTACAAATGAAGCTATTTTTTTCACCTTACACCCGCTTTAAGTATTTTATGAATGGCCCGAGACACACGTTCTTCACCCGTCCGTTCGAATAGCTCACTGACTGTAAGATGAAATTTGATGTGTGCCTCTTCCATAAAGATAACATCTGTAAGCAGGTCATCCAGTTCGCTTAGCAGGTGTGAAGATATCAGTATCAGTTTGTCCTGCCTTACCTTTATTATTTTTTCCCTGAGAATTTCTGATGCCATCGGATCAAGGCCGGCCGTGGGTTCATCCAGAACCAGCACCGTGGGATTAAACATAAATGCCAGTGTGGCACTCACTTTTTGGGTAGTACCTCCTGAAAGCGTTCTCATTTTTTTGTATGATACTGTATCAAGGCCAAAGGAGTGAAAAAGCTCCAGGTCCTCTTTTCCATCAAAATGTCTGATGCTGCGGATCATATCGATGACCTGAATAATTGACATATTTTCTGGGTATCGTCCTATCTGCGGCATATAGCCTATATGATTTTTATAGCTCACATCTCCTGCTACAGATCTTCCGTTTACCAGAATTTGCCCCTTGTCGGGGAAAACCATGCCAAGGAAGTGTTTAATAAGAGTGGTCTTACCACAGGCATTGGGACCTATTAAACCTACACATCTGCCCTTTTCGAGCCGCAAGTTTATTTCGGACAGTGCTTTGGTTTGTCCAAAGGACTTGGATATGTTGGTTAACTCAATCACAGGTCCAGAGGTTTCATTTTTGGGTGGTCGTCTCGGAAAGATTCGGGAGTGATGCTTGGTATCAGTTTTTCTGTACGCTCAAGCAGAGAGATCATAAAACTTCTGAATAAAAGCATAGCCACAGGATTATTTTCGATAACTACAGCATAAAGACTCAGTGGCCGGTAAGGTACATCACCGCAGGCATCCTTGTTTAGGTCGTAACCCTCGTATTTGTCCCAGTAATTATTTTTAAATGTATTGAGCACCAGCGACCCATTGGTGCTTACATCAAATGTATTGGAGATAAAGTTGTTTTCCTGTACCACATTGTCCATACAATTGGCCTGTATCTTGAGTCCCCAACCGTTGTCACGGAAAGTGTTTTTACTGATGACCATGCGGTTTGCACCCTCGAGGTACAAGGCTGAGGTGTTATCGGTAAAGCTGTTTCCTATGATTTCAGCGTCCGAGATATCCTTTAGCAGGATGCCATAGGAGGCATCGCCTCGGCTTTCGGCAAAAGTATTGTTATACATTAGTACGTTCTTTGTATACATAACGGCCACGCCGGCACCATTGGCCACAAATACATTATTGATGTAGTCATCATCATTGGAAAACATAAAATGAAGGCCGTACCTGAGATTATACTTGGAAATGTTTCTCCACACCAGAGAATGGGTAACAAACTCAAAATAAATGCCATCTCTGTGTCCTGTAATCTTGTTTCCGATTATGGTCAAGCTGTCTGATTTCCAGCAATGGATGCCATTCCCTATCTTTTGTTCTTCTGAAGCATTGGCCATGATTTTATTGTTTCGTACAATGCATCCGGAAGAATACTGCAGATAAATGCCAAAAAAATTATCAACAAGTTCGTTGTCTTCCAGGATTACTTTTTTTACATTGTACACTCTGATACCTGCAGGATCGTCGAGCGTTCCACTTCCGGACCTTATTATTCTAAATCCTTTTACAATGACATCAGAAGACTTAATGGCCAGCACCTCTCCTTTCATACCGCCATCTATGATTGGTCTTTCTATGCCGATCATGATGATTTTTTTTCTGATGGTCAGTGTTCCTTCAGCATAGGTGCCTTCAAATACCATCACTGTATCTTTATCGGAAGCCTGTTTTAAGGCATCAGCTATGCGGATGAAATCCTTTCCAGAGCCTACTGTCAGGGTGCAGCCCCACAATGGCAAGGACCAAATCAGTGTTATGGCCAAAAATCCCGGTCTTCTGCAGGTGATGATCATATCCGGCTCATTTTGAGAGTATAATGCTCCATTCGGTTTTTTGGGCGTTGGTTTTCTGCAGCATGGACTCTGCCTCACTTGCAGTAGAAAAAGCAGCTACGTTTCCTGACATGGGACTGCTTATGGACCCTCCTTTAATATAAAAGGCTGTTTCAGCGGGTATAAGACTGTTAGTGCCGTTAAAATCATGGACATAGCATTTTTTTACAGGCTTGTCGGTATTCTGTCGGATAAATCCGGTCATACACGAAATATCGTCAAATTTGTAAATCCGACCTTTCATTGTAATCAATTCACATCCAAAATGTGGGTCCGCGATGCTCATTTTACAAAAACTACATGTATCCTTATTGATAATGATGGGATCCGGACCTGATGGCTGACATGATATAATAGATAAAAATAGCACAGGTATACTAAGAGCTCTGGCTTTCTGTCTACTGAAAAGTTTACGGGTCAGCCTGGTTTCTACGGCCCAGGCCCAGGCAATCAGTAAACCACCTGCAAGCATCAACCATCCTCCGATATCAGGAATGGAGTATGCTCCAAAATTTAGCAACTGTTTAAACCCAATCAATGGAGGTTGATAGGCCATCCCCGGTATCTGTATGGCAGCTGTAGGGTCAAGATCGTGGCCATAATCGTATTCCCATTTCCAGAAATCATACATTGCCAGAATACCAAATAACAAAAAGGCTATAAGAAGGACTGTAAGTATTTTCCTGCTTTTTAAAAAGGCGGCCAGGATACTCCATATGCCAAAAAACCCAATGATGAAAGGCAACACTTTAAACTCAACAAACTCCTCAGAATGTAATGTCTTCATGCCAATGTAGTGGTTGAGGCCGTTTATAATGTCGACATCACCTCCGAGTTTGCTTGCATAAATGTATAACCCGAGGCCTTCAGGATACTGAGGAGCGTCCAGCTCGATTCTCCATATCGGTAAAAATATGGCGGAAATGATAAAAAGTCCGGCAGTAATCAGCATGACCACTGATATTTTTGAAAAAGGTTTCATAATGATTTAATTTTAGAACTGTGACCCCTAAAATTTGTCAGTAGTATGATGGGGTTTGTGTTAAAATAAGACAGGGCAAGATTTTGGGATTCCTGCCCTGCTTAATTTACTGTTATTGTACCTGATTTGTTCCAGGTGCCGATGCTCCGGTACCAAAGGTAAGAGGTACTTTGCTTCCTGCAGGGGACACCCTTACATAACCCTGCATTTCCTGATGCAAGGCACTACAGAAGTCTGTGCAATACATTGGAAATACTCCTACCCTGTCAGGCTTCCACTTTAATGTAGAGGTTTCTCCAGGCATAATGAGCAACTCCGCGTTGTCTGTACCTTTAATAGAAAAGCCATGTGGCACATCCCAGTCCTGTTCCAGGTTTGTAATGTGGAAATACACTTCATCTCCCATCCTGATTCCTTCTATGTTATCAGGACTGAAGTGTGACCTGACAGCGGTCATGTACACATGAACTTTGTTACCATCCCGCACTACTTTGGATTCTTTTTCACCTTTAGCAGCATATGGATGGGCATTCTCTTCTATTTTGTAAATTTTATACTGCCCATTGTTTCTGATGAGGTCTGCAGGGGCCGCCTGTGCATAGTGTGGTTCGCCTATGGTGGGGAAATCCAGAATCATTTGCATTTTTTCGCCGGTAATGTCAAAAAGCTGGGCACTCTGAGTAAGTTCCGGACCAGTGGGCAGATATCTGTCCTTTGTGATTTTATTGTAAGCAATCATGTATTTTGGATACGGTTTTCTGGTGTTTCCTCCAGGTACACAAAGGTGGCCTACAGAATAGAAAGTAGGAACCCTATCCACCACTGCCAGATCCTTGACATTCCACTTGACTACTTCTGAAGAGACAAAGAATGAAGTGTATGCAAATCCATTGCCATCAAACTCAGTGTGCAGAGGTCCCAGGCCAGGCTTCTTAACTTCTCCATATAGGGCTTCTTCATATTTGATTACCGGGATGCCGCCATAATCGCCATCATAGGCCTTATTTGTTATTGCAGTTTGTATCTTGTCAAAACTGAACACCGGAAGAACTGCAGCAAGTTTGCCGCTGCCTACGATATATTCGCCGGTAGGGTCCACATCACATCCATGAGGAGACTTGGGACATGGTATCATATAGCAAATGTCTTTTAGCTCTGCAGCATCGAGGACAATCACTTCATTCTTGATGGTAGAAGTGGCAGTGTGTGTTTTTTCGTCATATACATTGTGGGCATAACGTACTTTTTGTTTGACACCCTTTCCTGCCTTCAGGTATTCCTCGGCCTTCTTCCAGTTTACGGCCATGATAAAGTCCTTGTCCTTTTGTGATGCATTTACTTCCAGCAGGGTATTAGCCTGTTCGGTATTGTAGCAGGAAAAGAAAAACCATCCATGGGACTTGGCCCTTCCGCACCTCGCAAGGTCAAAGTTTATACCCGGAGTTTTAATCTGGAAAGCAATGTCCATGGCTCCGGAACTCTTGTCAACGCTTACAAAACTAATGTGTCCCTTGAAGTTGTCCTTATAAGAAGAAATGGGCACGTCACCATTTGAATAATCAGGGGGTATACTAAAACGTGTTCCAGCCACGACGTATTCGGTGTTTTCGGTACCGAAAGGTGAGCTGTGGTTACCACCACTGTTGGGTAGTTCTATGATTTCGGATGTTCGGAATGTTTTGAGGTCAATCCTGGCAATACGCGGAGTATTGTTGGCATTGCCAAAGATCCACTTGCCGTCAATTTCTCCATTTGTTTGTGAAAGCTCGGGGTGATGTAGGTCGTCCCAAGGTACAAATCCGTGTGAAGTATTAAGCATGGGCTTGGTTTCTTCACTGTAACCCCACCCTTTTTCAGGGTCCACAGAAAATACCGGAATAACCCTGAATAGTCTACCACTTGGCAGGCCGTAAACTGACATCTGGCCACTGAAACCGCCGCTTACAAAATTATAAAAGTCGTCGTACTGACCGGGAGCAACAAAAGATTTAACATCCGAACTACCTTTAACGGAAGTGCCGGCATTTTTGGGCTTACAGGCAGAATGTGTCAGGACCAATGTCCCGAAAACTGCCAGAATAATCAACAGCTTGGTTTTCATTTCTTATGATTTTTAGTTTGAATAAATGATAAATGACTGGAGGCGTTATTTTACTCCGTCGTTCTTCCTCATAAATTCGAGGATGTTTCGTGCGTCTGTATCCGAAAGGCTTTGATTTGGCATTCTGACCAGACAGATTTCCAGTTGTGCCTGAAGTTCGGGGTCCTTATCAATCATTGGATCAGGATTTGTGATAAAATTCATAATCCAGTGTGCCGGTTGTCGCTGTGTCACCCCTTTCCATCCTGGTCCTACAAGACGTTCGTCAGATAATTTGTGACAGGAGGCACATTTGACACCCTGGATTTTATCACCCTCTGATGCCATTCCGGCATTTAGAGTGGCATCCAGGATTACGTTTTCGGCTGAAAACTTGCCCTCACCTCTCTTTGGGTCGTAAGTTTGGGATTCGGCAGGCTTGGAAGATTCTGAGTTAGGTGATGTGGTGGCTTCAGGTTTTTTCTTTTCCCCTCCGCAGGCCATCATAAACAAAAGCAGTATGGCCCCGATTAAAATTTTGGTATTGCTCATCATTTTTAATTTATTTTTGGCAAAGGTAGGATGGGCATTACCGGATAAATTATGACTACAGTCATAAAGCAACTTACAACATTCAAAAGCAAAACCCACACACCAGGCAAATAGCCTAAAGAATGCTGTAAAACATATTTACACGCTGCTTAATGAAGAAAGGTATGGAGGTGTTACGACCTCAGTCGGATGTAGTTTTCGATGTTATGCCTGTCCAGGACGCCTATGATTACATCATCATTGGCTACAGCCACAATAGCGGCACCTTCATTTCTCATTTTCTCAATAACACCTTTGAGAGGTTCGTCAGGCTTTATAAGAATCACTGCCGGAGACATGAGTTGCCCTGCTGTGAGGTCTTCCTTTTTTTCATTCAGGACGTCCTTTATAAACAATTCCGGAATAGAGCCGGAAACATTACCCATAGAATCAAACACTAAAAAATTATGTTCGCCGTCACGGGTGTATTTGTCAATAATTGTGGCATAGGTATCTGACAGGTGCAGTCTTGTGAAATCAGTCCGCATGATATCTCCTGCTCTGAGGTTTTCCAGTAGGGCTGAGATGCGGGTTTGGGTATTTTCGGCCCCAGCCATCATAAATATAAATAAACCGATGAGAGAAAGTACCAACTGCTGGTTAAATATCCCGAAAACAACAAAACCGATGGCAAATGCACGTCCAATTGTGGTAGCTATGCGGGTGGCTTTGACACGGCCCATTTTGAGAGTGAGAAGCGATCTGAGTATCCTGCCGCCATCCATAGGAAATGCCGGTATCAGGTTAAAGACAAACAGGGCGAGGTTCATAAACCAAATGTACCGCAAAAACTCTATGGGCTGGTCAAAAAGGAAGTCGTTCCATTCCGGCATGAGATGCCCTGTACCCAGCAAAAGACCTAAGCCCAGTACCGCAGCAATTACAAGATTGACCAGCGGGCCAGCGATGGAAATGTGGAGTTCCTGCATAGGTTTTTCAGGCATACTTTCCAGTCTGGCAAGGCCCCCTATAGGCGAAAGAACGATATCACGGGTATTTACACCATATTTTTTAGCAGTGAGGGCATGACCAAATTCGTGCAGCACCACGCAAAAGAACAAAACAAGGATATACACGATAAATCCTATACTCTGACTTGTTTTAAGCCCATTTGTAAAGGCCGTAAAGCCCACAAAAAGGAGCAAAAGACCGAAGGTCCAGTGTATACGTACAGGAATGCCTGCAAAGGTGCCCAAATGTAAGGCCATCCCCATGTTTTGAGCGGCTTTGTTTATGCGTGTTCTTTTATCCAAAGGGGTTCGTACAATTGTCCGTTAAGAATATTTCTGCTGATAACAACTTTTTGTATTTCGGAAGTTCCTTCGTAGATCTGGGTGATCTTGGCGTCACGCATGAGCCTTTCTACGTGGTACTCCTTTACATATCCGTATCCTCCATGTATCTGCACGGCTTCCACCGTATGTCTCATGGCCACATCAGAAGCAAAAAGTTTTGCCATGGCTGCTGCCGAAGTATAGTCCAGCCCCTGGTCTTTCATCCAGGCAGCTCTGTATACCAGCAATCTTGCGGCTTCAATTTCTGTGGCCATGTCTGCGAGCTTAAATGCAATGGCCTGATGCTGACTGATAGGCTTGCCAAAGGCTTCACGCTCCTTGCTGTACTTTACTGCCAGTTCGTAGGCTCCTGAAGCTATACCCAGTGCCTGTGCTGCGATGCCTATACGGCCTCCTGAAAGCACTTTCATGGCAAATTTAAACCCAAAGCCATCCTCACCGATGCGGTTTTCCTTGGGCACCTTTACGTCACTGTACATGATGGTGTGAGTATCTGATGCTCTGATTCCCAATTTATCTTCCTTGGCACCTATGGTTACGCCCGGCCAGGAGGTTTCGACGAGGAGGGCATTGATGCCCTTGTGTCCCAGCTCAGGATGGGTCTGTGCAATCACTATATGAAGGGACGATTTTCCTCCGTTGGTTATCCAGTTTTTGGTGCCATTGACCAGATAATGGTCACCCATATCCACAGCAGTGGTCCTCTGGCTTGTGGCATCGCTACCTGCTTCCGGCTCAGAAAGGCAAAACGAACCTATCCATTCCCCGGAGGTGAGCAGAGGCAGATATTTTGATTTTTGTTCTTCATTTCCATACTCCTCGATGCCCCAACACACCAGTGAGTTGTTGACTGACATGATAACAGAGCACGAACTGTCTACCTTGCTGATTTCTTCCATGGCAAGAACGTATGAAACCGTGTCCATGCCTCCACCGCCATACTCAGGAGAAACCATCATGCCCAGAAATCCCATCTCACCCATTTTCCTCACCTGCTCTGTAGGGTGTTTCATATCCCTGTCACGTTCTATGACACCAGGCAAGAGTTCGGACTGGGTAAAGTCACGGGCAGCTTCCTTGACAGAGAGTTGTTCTTCTGTTAATTCGAATTGCATATTTACATTTGATTTGATTAGGTAATGCAAAATTACGAAATCCCCGCCATAAGGCGGGTTAAAATCAAAGCTAATTAACCGGCTGCCTGCTTTCTTGTAATCAGATCAGCATTTGGAAAAAGCGAAAGTTGTTCTGGCAAGGGGTATAGCTGAAAACTTCTGCGGTGATATTTGGTGATGCCGTGGGCGACAATGGCCTCGCGGTGTTGCTCGGTGGCATATCCTTTGTTTGTATCCCAATGGTATTGGCCATGTTTTTTATGGAGTCTGACCATATATTCATCCCTGTATGTTTTAGCCAGAACGGAGGCAGCGGCTATAGAGGTGTAAAGAGTATCCCCCTGTACGATGCAGTCAAAAGGTATTTTTTTGTATGGCATAAATTTGTTGCCATCGACTATGATATGCTGTGGAACCACTCCGAGGTTGTCTAGGGCTTTATGCATGGTGCGTATTGACGCCCATAAAATATTGTACTTGTCAATATCCGGAGCATCCATGCGGGCTACAGCAAAGGAAATCGCTTCCTGTTCTATAATCAGCCTGAGCTCATCACGAAGCTTTTCGGACATTTGTTTGGAGTCGTTGAGTGAGGGGTGGCTAAAACCGGGTGGCAATATTACGGCGGCCGCAAAAACCGGTCCTGCCAGGCATCCACGTCCCGCCTCGTCACATCCCGCCTCCGGGAAAAAGCCTGAATGATTGGATATCAATCCCAAAAACTGTGATTTTTCACAAATATATAGAAATTTAATCCCCCAAAGCTTACTCGTACCTCAGAGCCTCAATAGGATCAAGGCGTGAGGCTTTAAGTGCCGGATACAAACCGGAAGCCAGGCCCACAATTACACATACTATAAATCCTAGGATGATCCAGTTCCATGGGATAAAAAACCGGCCATCTACTACGGTAGATACCCCAAAACCCATCAATATACCTAACAGGACACCTACGATGCCACCCAGCAGGCAGATGACGACGGCCTCCACCAAAAACTGGGTCAGGACATTGCGGCGTGTAGCTCCGAGGGCCTTTCTTATACCTATTTCTTTGGTCCTTTCCGTCACCGATACCAGCATGATGTTCAT